>DMBA01000134.1 GCA_003446315.1 Ruminococcus sp.
TTTATGCAGCAGACCGGCGAAGGCAGCATGAAGATCAATTCGCCGTTCCCGCCCGATACCAGCGTGGTGACCTCAATGGACGCATTATTGCGGATCACGCAGCTCATCAGCGAGCGCAAACCGATGGATCTGACACCGGGCGAAGCCAAATATGTTTATGATTACATCTGCAAACACCAGCTTCACGGCGAGGAAGCCCGCGCCGCACATGCACAGCAGGCGCGTTCCTATAAGCTGAATGCGCGGAAGGCACTCATGCAGCAGATCTGTCCGGAGTGCCTCTCCCCGCTGACACAAGTTGCCACCCCGACCGCAAATTACTGGGTCTGCTCCCGCTATCCGGATTGCCAGTATACCCATAAAATGTAAGAACATCCGGAAACTGCACAGCCAAACCAGAATCAATTACGAAAGGAATGAATCTCATGAAAAAAAGAATCGGAATCCTGACTTCCGGCGGCGACTGCCCCGGTCTGAACGCAACCATCCGCGGCGTAGCGAAGGCATGCTTTGAGCTGATGGGCGAGGAAAATGTGGAGATCGTCGGCATTTCCAATGGTTATTACGGCTTGATCCACAATCTTTGCCGCGTCATGCAGCCCGCAGAGTTCTCCGGCATTCTGACGCAGGGCGGAACCATTCTGGGCACCAAGCGTCAGCCGTTCAAGATGATGACCGTCATCGGCGACGACAATGTGGATAAAGTCAAGAATATGCGTGAGACTTACAAAAAGCAGAAGCTGGATTGCCTGCTGACACTTGGCGGAAACGGCACGCATAAGACCTCAAAGCTGCTTGCAGATGAAGGCTTGAATGTGATCGGTCTGCCGAAAACGATTGACAATGATATTTACGGCACGGATGTCACATTCGGATTCCACACCGCTGTGGATACGGCAACAGATGCGATCGACCGTCTGCACACAACCGCCGCATCGCACAGCCGGATTCTGGTTTGTGAGATCATGGGCAACAAGGCAGGCTGGCTGACGCTGAATGCAGGTCTGGCAGGCGGTGCAGATATCATTCTGATCCCGGAGATCCCGTATGATATTGACAAAGTCTGTGAAGCCGTGATGAAGCGTGCCGCGACCGGAAAAGGATTCTCGATCATGGCAGTTGCAGAAGGCGCATTTGATAAAGACGAAGCAAAGCTCAAGAAGAAGGACAGAGCCAGAAAGCGCGAAGAAGCCGGCATCATCACCGCGACCGGCAGGATCGCAGCACAGGTGCAGGCAGCAACAGGCATCGAAGCGCGTGTCTGCGTGCCGGGACATATGCTCCGCGGCGGCTCTCCCTCTGCATATGACCGCATTCTCGCAACAAAATTCGGTGTCCATGCCGCAAAACTGATCGCCAATGAAAAATACGGCAGAACCGTCGCAATGGTCAACGGAAAGGTCACATCCAACAAGCTCGAAGACATCGCCGGTCTGACCAAATTTGTGGATCCGAAGGATCAGCTTGTCATCACCGGCAAGCGCATCGGTGTCTCGTTCGGCGATTAACAGCAAAAACAGCCATTTCACCAAAAGATATACGGAGCTTGAAAAGAACCATTCACACTCTGACAAAATGCAGGCGCAAACGCTGTAAAATATCTGTATTCACTTGTATTTTCGACACAAATATGCTATAATGAAGACCGAAAAAAACATGACTGCACTGTGCGGTCATGGCAGATACAAGATAAAAAGGAGCTTTGATATTATGCAGCAAGCACTCAGAAAAACAAAAATTGTATGTACTGTCGGGCCGGCAACAGACCGCGATGAGGTGCTGAGACAAATGATGCAGGCAGGTATGAATGTCGCCCGTTTCAATTTTTCCCACGCCGATTATGAACGCGATCAGGAACGGTTTGCACAGGTTGTCCGCTTGCGTGAGGAGCTTGGTCTGCCGATTGCGACCATGCTGGATACCAAGGGGCCGGAAGTGCGTCTGCGCAAATTTCCGGATGGTTCCGCTGAGATCTTTGACGGCGATACCTATACTCTGACGACCCGTGATGTCCCCTGCGATAATCATATTGGTTCTGTCAATTATGCCCGCCTGACCAAGGATGTCAAGCCGGGCGATACCGTCATGATCAATGACGGCTTGGTGGAATTGCGCATTGAGCATGTCTCCAGCACGGATATTGAATGCCGCGTGGTGCACGGCGGTGTGCTCACCAATCACAAATCCTGCAATTTCCCGGATGTGCATCTTTCCATGCCGTATCTGAGCGATGCCGATATGGAAGATCTGGAATTCGGCGCAAAACTGGGCTTTGATTTCATTGCAGCGAGCTTTGCCCGCACCGGTGCAGATATTCGTTATCTGCGCAAATTCACGCAAAGCCTTGGCTGGTACGGCGTTCGGATTATTGCAAAGATCGAGAACCGCGAAGGTGTCAACAATATTGACGAGATCCTGGAAGCAGCGGACGGCATTATGGTTGCCCGCGGCGACATGGGTGTTGAGATCCCGTTTGAGCAGATTCCGGATATCCAGAAGCAGTTGATCCGGAAGGGTTATGAAGCCGGCAAGCAGGTCATCACAGCGACCCAGATGCTGGAATCCATGATTACAAATCCGCGTCCGACGAGAGCCGAGATCACAGACGTTGCAAATGCGATCTATGACGGCACGAGTGCGATCATGCTTTCCGGTGAAACCGCCGCAGGACAGCATCCTGTTGAAGCGGTGGAAACGATGGCGCGAATTGCAACCACAACGGAAGGCAATATTGATTATAAATCCGAATTTCTGGCACGCATGAACGAAAAAGCCACCATCGCAGATGCAATTGCACATGCAACGGTGACGACCTCGCATGACCTTGATGCAAGTGCGATCATCACGGTGACAAAGGGCGGCGAAACGGCACGTCTGATCTCGAAATACCGTCCGGAATTCCCGATCGTATCCTGCACAACGGAGCAGATGGTACAGCGGCAGATGAATCTCTCATGGGGTGTTTATCCGCTGGTCATCAATGAAGAATCCAGCACAGATAATCTGTTCAAGCATGCAGTCGAAGCGGCATGTCGGGCAGGATATGCAGAGCCGGGTGATCTGGTCGTCATCACGGCAGGTGTCCCGCTTGGCGTTTCCGGCACGACCAATCTGCTGAAAGTCGAAACGATCGAATAAGAAAAAGGCGAATGCAGCACATGTCAAAACTGCATTCGCCTTTTTTTCTGTATTTACACAAGTTTCCACAATGTGGAAACCGCCGTTTACGGTGAACCCATCGCAAAAAACTGCACTCTGCCGTCCTGTGTATCCACAATGGCAGCACCGGTCACAAACTGACTGTGATTCAGCTTATAATCCATAATATAGATCTGCGCATGCAGCTCATCGGAAAAGGCATTGTTCCAGAATCCATCGGAAAGATCGAGCGTAAACAGCCCGTCCGCCGTACCGGAAACAGATTCGGAAGACGGAATGCTGATATACATGCCGTTCTGATAATCCGACAGCGGAAACTGCAAATAAGATTCTGCCGAAAAGAGTGCAGCATAAGCAGCCGCCCGCTGCGGATCGACCCGAAAGCGCACCGTAAACAAACCGGTACTCCGCAAACCGTTCGGCTCATAATCGAGATGATAGTCACCCGTGACATCATTCTGAAAATCGAAGAACCAATTCGGCGCAGCAACAGAGGGATAGAGCCTTGAAAGCCGTTTCTGATAAGGATAGCGTTCGAGCGCATCGGAATGGATCTGCGGCGGAACGGCAAGCAGATAAACGAGCAGCGCGATCAAAGAAAACAGCATACAAAAAGCGCCTGTATTCTGTTTTTTCTGATTGCGGGAGAACAGGAGAAAGCAAAGCGGAAGCCCGATTGCTGCCGTGACACAAGCTGCTGCCAGAAAATTATTTGCGCCGGTAAACCAATAAACCACGCCGCACAAAGCGATCATACAGACCGAGAGGAGCAAAGCGGGCAATCTGCCGGTGCGGGATTTTTTTGCATGAGATTTCGCCATAGCATCCACCGTCCGCTTACAGGATCAGCATGGCATCGCCAAAGCTGAAAAAGCGATATTTTTCGGCAACAGCGGTCTGATAAGCATGCATGATATGATCGTAACCGGCGAAAGCGGAAACGAGCATAATCAAAGTCGATTCCGGCAAATGGAAATTGGTAATCAAGCCGTCGATGCATTTGAAATCATAGGGCGGATAGATAAAGATGCCGGTATCGCCCTCACATGCACGAATTTCGCCGAATTGTGCAGCAGCGCCTTCGAGTGTCCGGCAGGAAGTTGTGCCGACCGCGATAACTCTGCCGCCGTTTTCCTTGGTTTTTCGGATTTTTTCGGCAGTTTCCGCGGGAATGGTATAGTGTTCGATGTGCATATGATGATTGCGGATATCATCTTCTTTGACGGGGCGGAACGTCCCCAGCCCGACATGGAGCGTCACAAATGCTTCATCAATGCCGTTTGCTTTCAGATCGGCGAGCAATTCCGGCGTAAAATGCAGACCGGCAGTCGGCGCAGCAGAGGATCCGAGTTCCCGCGCATAAACGGTCTGATAGCGTTCTTTATCCTGCAATTTCTCGGTGATATAGGGCGGAAGCGGCATTTGACCGATCTCATCGAGCACCGCATACAGGCTGCCCTCACAGAAAAAGCGCACGATTCTTCCGCCGTCCTCCGTCACTTCGAGCACTTCTGCTTCGAGCTTATCGCCAAACCGGAAATGCGTACCGGGCTTTGCTTTTTTACCGGGTTTGCAAATGATCTCCCAGACCTTTTCGCCGGTTGGTTTCAGCAGCAGAAACTCGATCGGCGAGCCGGTATCCGCCCGCTGACCGTAAAGACGCGCCGGCAGCACACGGGAATCGTTCATCACAAGCAGATCGCCTTCCCGCAAAAACTGTCCCAGCTCATAAAAGTGGTGATGTGAAAGCGCACCGGTATTCCGGTCAAGCCGCAGCATCCGGGAAGAACTGCGCGGTTCAACGGGAGTCTGCGCGATCAGCTCCTGCGGCAAGTCATAGAAATAAGTGCTTTTTTTCGTAAAATCCGTCCCCATCGGCGGTATCGTCCTTTCTGAATAGATATTTTAAGATCTTCGATTCTATTTAGTATATCACATTTCTTTGATTTTGTAAAGCGCAGCGCGGCGAATCCGGGATTTATGATTTTTTTGCATCCACAAAGCGGATTCCATTTTTTATGATAAACGCCTGCACACAACAAAAACGGAGACAGCCGGTCAACTGTCTCCGTTTACGAATTACAATTTTTTCTGTTCATCATCCAAAAATGCCATCAGATCCTCGAAGCTGGCAGAAGCGATGCGCTGCTTTTTGGGCTTTGCAGGAGCAGGAGCCGGTTTCGCAGGTGTTTCGGGTGCTTTCTGCGGTTCCGCAGGTTTTGCGGGAGCAGCTTCAACCGGTTTTGCAGGTGCAGGAGCCGGAGCCGGTTCTTCTTTTTTGGGAGCAGGCTCACTGAAAGCAGCATCCTGAGCAGCTTTGGCGAGTGCCTGAGCAGCCGCAAGACGATCCTGTTCTTTCCGTTCTGCTTCGATCTGTTCAGCAGTCGGGATCTGAAGATGACCGGTTGCAGTCAGGCGCGGGATATCTTCTGTCGGGGTAGGCTTGAGTGCAGGCTGTTTTTTCACAGGATGATCGGTTGTTTTCGGAATGGAAAGCGTATGCGTTTTGGTAATGATCTCTGTTGTATAAAGCGGAACCCCGTCGGGCGTTTCCGTTTGACGGCGGGATTCCATATGTGTGCGGACGGCAGCGATTCGTTCGGCGCGTCTGGCAGCTTCTTCTTCTTCCAGCCGTGCGATTTCTTCTTCACCGAGTTCCGGAGCCGGAGCAGATGCAGCCGATTTTTTCCTGTCAGAAGAATTTGCATCATCAGCATTCTGACGTTCTTTTGCAAGCCGTTCGGCATCACGTTCTGCAATTTTCTGCTGTTTCTGCTGAATGGACTTGACAAAAGCGAGGTCGGTATCTTCGTCCTCAATATTATTATTGGGTGTATCGTTTCCCTTGCCGTGTGCGAGCACCGCAATGACATAAAGCAGCAAAATGACGCAAGGGAGCACCAGACCGACGACCAGACCGATCGTACCGGTCAGGAAACCGATGAGCATACCGAGTTCAGGACTTCTGCGCTTGCAGATACCGACAATGGCATTTTCCTCAGCCTGCACAGCCTGTGTATTGGTGACAGTGGTGAGGTAATAGGTTTTAGCGGTCTGATCGGGCACATTCGAGCTGGTATCGACGATCAGGCTTGCAACCGCGATGCGGTATTCATTCTGTTCATTCTGATAGAGCACGATGTCCTGCATATTGACCTGATCGGGTTCATCCGCAATGACAAGCGAGCCTTTCGGAACGCGCTCACCCATATCGTCATAAGTATAATAGCACAAGCGGTTTCCGAGGATTTTCGGCGCAGCGCCGTTTCGGAAGAGCAGATTGATCGTCACTGTGCAAGCCGCAATCAGCAGCATACAAAAAATCAGAAGCGCGCCGAGACAGGATATTCCTTTTTTTCGTTTGTTGTTCTTTGCCATAATGCACCGCAGCCCAGCGGACTGCACTCCTTTCTGAATGGTAAGATCCGAAAAAACATTATCAGCCGACAAAGCGACCATTCTCTATATAGTATAGCACACTTTCCTGAAAATTACAATTCTTTTTTCATCTTTTTTACGCTTGAAATTTTTTTCACATGCAGCACTTGACATTTTTAGGAAAATGTGCTATAATAATAAAGCTCTCAGTCATTGGCTGAACGTATGCAGATGCATCGTATTTCCTTTTTTTGCATACTCCGCATTTTCAATACGGAAAGGGGTAATCAAAATGGCAAGAAGCAGATTTGCATTATGCTGTGCGCTCAGACATATTTACTTCAATGATTACGGACTGGACCGGACATACATCATGGGAGATCTGCTGGCACTGGTGACGTACTATACAGATGCAGAGACACCGGCAGAGATCATATCGAATCAAAAGAAGCTGCATTTATGGCTGACGAGGGCAGAACTGATCAAGAAGCTGCAAATGGAGCAGGGAGATTCGATTTTAGAAACGCTGATGCGGGAGCTGGAGCTAATTAACATTGGAGCACTGCTGCAATATGTAAAAGCGAAGGCAACAGAAGCGGGAGATTTATCGCTGGAGCACATCAAGGGCGATAATGACAAATGGTAAGCCAAAAAATGCTAGTGTGGCTCAGTTGGTAGAGCAGCGCATTCGTAATGCGCAGGTCGTGGGTTCGAGTCCCACCACTAGCTTTGAAACCTGTCTCAAACGAGGCAGGTTTTTTATTTCTGTTGTTTTTTCTATTATTTGGAATCCCGCTTTTGCCGTCAACATTCCCACACAAATCCCGTGATCCGATGCCGCCGAAATACGCTGAAAAGCCCGTCTTATCACTGATTATCAATTTTTCTTATACTGAATGATTATAAGTAAATCAAAATCCATTGTCAACATTGTGAATATTACACAATACATCTTGATTTTTTGGGTGAAATGTGCTATAATAGAGTAATCATATCTTGATCAGAGAAGGGAAATTGAATTATGGCAAGACATAAAGGCGCAGCCGACGGCAAAACATTTGAGATTCCGCGTCCGGAATTCCCGAAGCGGGCAGTCGTGACAGGCGGTATGCCTTACGGAAATAAAGAACTGCATTTCGGACATGTCGGCGGCATGCTGGTTTTTGCAGATACATATGCACGATTTTTGCGTGACAGAATCGGAAAAGAAAATGTCATTTTCGTATCCGGAACCGATTGCTACGGCTCCCCGATCGCAGAAGGCTGGCGCAAAAAAGCAGAAGCGGGCGAATTTGAAGGCACACTGGAAGATTTCGTTCGCCGCAATCACGAGAAGCAGAAGGAAACGCTGAAAGCATATGCGATCTCCCCGAACCTGTTCGGTGCATCGGGGCTTGGCAGAACAAAGGAGATCCATGCAGAATACACACTGCAATTCCTACAGGCTCTATATGATAAAGGGCAGCTCAACCAGATCAGCACGATGCAGTTTTTCGATGAAAAAGCAGGCGTTTTCCTGAATGGCAGACAAGTCACGGGCAAATGTCCGGTCGAGGGCTGCACATCGGAAAAGGGATATGCAGACGAATGTGATCTGGGACACCAGTATATGCCGGAAAACCTGATTGATCCGGTATCCGCGCTGACCGGTGAAAAACCGATCATGAAGCCGGTCACAAACTGGTATTTCAAGCTGCGGGATTACGAAAAACTGATGCAGGAATGGGTCGCCGAATTGCAGAAAGATAAAGCGATCCGTCCGGTCGTCTGGAAGACCATCGGCGAATTTCTGAAACCGCCGGTCATTTATATCAAGCGCGAATTCGAGGAAAAATATCTTTCCTTGAAGGAGCAGATGCCGGCGCACCGATATCTGGAAGAGCCGAAAAAGCCTTCCTTCACCATTGAATTTGACGCGCTGCCGGATTGTGATGCAGCGTGCCGAATCCTGACCGAAAACGGCATTCGTTACCGTACCGGCAAAACGCTGGTGCCGTTCCGACTGACCGGCAATATCGAATGGGGCGTACCCGCACCGGTGCTGGAAGGAACCGAGGGCTTGACCGTATGGGTATGGCCGGAATCGCTTTGGGCACCGATCTCCTTCACACAGGCATATCTGGAATCACAGGGACAGCCGCGTGAAGCATATAAGGATTATTGGTGCAGCAAGGACGCAAAAGTATATCAGTTCATCGGACAGGATAATATTTATTTTTACGGCATTGCAGAGCCTGCCATGTGGATGGCACAGCAGGCATCTGCGGAAAAGACCTGCGATCCGCCGGAAGGCGAGCTGCAAATGCCGACGATCGTCGCAAATCATCACATTCTGTTTTTGGATAAAAAGGCATCGAGCTCCGGCGCGGTCAAACCGCCGATGGCAGATGACCTGCTGAATTATTATACACCGGAACAGCTCCGGATGCACTGGCTGGGTCTTGGACTCGGACAGCGTTCCGTGAGCTTCATGCCGAAGCCGTATAATCCGGATGCAGACCCGAATGAACAGGATCCGGTCATCAAAGACGGTCTTCTGCTTTCGAATGTCTATAACCGCATCATCCGGACAGCGTTCTATACGCTGCAAAAGCTGAACGGCGGCATATTGCCGGAAGCTGCACCGGAAGAAAAGATCCTTGCGGAAGCAAAGAAAGCGGTTCTGGATTACGAACGCCACATGTCGAAGTTTGCATTCCACCAGTGCACTTATGTATTGGACGGTTATATTCGAAATGCAAGCAAATACATGTCAAAAGCATTGAAGCCGGATGAACAGACCGAAGCAGAAGCCATGCAGGTGCTGAGCAATCTGTTTTATATGATCCGCATTGCCGGTATTTTGCTGCATCCGATGGCACCGATCGGAACGGAAAAATTGCAGGAATATTTGCAGGTCGATGACCGCATCTGGTCATGGGATACGATCTTTGAGCCGATCTCCTATTTCACAGGCGCAAAGCATCAGCTCAAATTCCTGCCGCCGCGCACAGATTTCTTCACGCGGCATGAATCGCAGTTTGCGGAAGCAGGAGAAGCATGACACTGGTCATACAGAGCCTTGTAAAGCTCGGTGTCACCATATACCTGTTATTTGGTTTATACACATTATATGTTGGCTTTTTAGAGAAAAACAAAAAGAAAAAGATCGCAGGTGCATTGATTTTGATTATCCCGACCGTCTTATTGGTCGTCGTATTGCTCCTGCTTGCGAAAAAATACGGCACATGAGGAAAAGAAGATGAAATGTACATCATGCGGCAATGAGATCATGAACTACGATCAGGTCTGCCCTTACTGCGGCAAACCGCAGCAGTCTGCACAGCAAGGCAATGCCTATCCTTACGGTAATCCATATCAGCAGCCGGGTATTCAGAATGCGCCGGCTGGAGCGCAGTATGGGCAAAATCCGTATAGTCAGGGTTATGCGGTACCGGATGCAGAGAAGCGAAACAATCGTTTCATGCTGGTGATCGCGGGCGTTGCCGCGCTGCTGATTGTACTTGGCTGCTTGCTGTTTGCGATCGTGCACAAAACGGCAGAGAAGGTCAGGGAAGATCAGGCAATCGCAGCGGAAAGCAGTCAGGAAGAATCGAGCAAAAAGCGGATCGACCGCATGCTGGAAATGGACGATATCACAGCAGTTGCGGAAGACACGACATCGGAAGATGTGATTCTGCCGGGATTAAAGCGCGGGACATCTGCTGCTGATCTATCGCAGGCGCTCCGGCAGACGTATCCGGAACTGACATTCCGCAAAGAGGATGAAGAAAATGTTGACTGGGTCAGCACATCCGTTTATTATTCGACAAACGGCGATCAGAAAATTTCGCTTTACGGCGTTTCGGAAAAAGCGGTTCTGATTGTGGGATTCACAAGTGATGACAAGGCATGTTTCGGCAGACTGTATTTCGGAGATGTATACGGAAAAGAGCCGGACGGCACACCGCTGATTTATTGCGGCAGCACAGCAGCAAAAAACCGGAAGATGTACAGTCAGTTAAAAGCATCGCTGGATGAAAAATTCGGTGAAGGCAAATACTGGTCAGACGGTGACGAAGAGATCAAAAGTGCATATCAGTATAATCTGGACGGACAGAGTTCGCTGCTGCTGAAATGCAGAGAGAGTTTTGGTCAGGACGGCGAAACGATGCTGTACGACACGATGCTGGAATACTATTGGGATCAGTAAACATATATGATAGCGCTGGAATCTCATTTTTCAGTAGAAAACAGAAATGGGATTCCAAAGGGCTGGCAGCCCTTTGGCGGGTTTTGACGGAGCTCAATACAAATCATCGCGGAGCGATACATTATAAAGCAAACCCCCGCACCAAAAGATACGGAGACAAAATGGCAAAATGGGGATTCCAAAGGGCTAGTAGCCCTTTGGCGGGTTTGGGCGGAGCCCAATACAAATCATCGCGGAGCGATACATTATAAAGCAAATCCCCGCATCCGAAGAC
>DMBA01000184.1:0-3149 GCA_003446315.1 Ruminococcus sp.
CACCGCCGAAATAGTTCTCATAGCCGAGTGTCCTGTTCAGGATGATCTCCGGAATCCATGCGATCCCGAACGCGAGCAGCAGATAGATGACAAGCCGTTTTGCGTCCTGTTTCTTATTTTTCAAACTGCTCCACTCCTTTCAGATACAGCTTGCAGGAAATGCGGTAGGAAAGCAAGTATGCCCCCATTGCAAGCCACATGAAAATGCCGAGGATTAGGTATACCGTGTCAGTTGCTTTGCCTTCAACAACTTTCTGATAGAATTCCGCAGCGGCCAGAAACCAGTCACCGAGCTGCTCCGGCAGATCTCCGAAAAGCAGATAGATGCATGTGATCAGAACAGCGCCTGCAATGATACCGATTTTGACCTTTGCGCCTCTTGTCGTACCGAAGCGTACCGTAAACGGATAATCAACTGCACGAAAAAAAAGCTGGAAGAATACCATGACCGGCAGCACGCCGGAAAGTGAGAGGATCTCTTCCATCGCCGTTCCGCGAATCAGATGATCCAGCATGATCAGCAGCATATCGGCGATCGTTGCACTGAACAGCGTAATGATGCTGATGAGAAAGCAGACAACATATTTTGCATAGATGCTGCGGCGGATGCCGTCCGGCTGTGCTGCCGCGAAAAACCCCCATTTTTTGGATTCGTCAAGCTGATACAGTGATGACTGCATAAGGCCGGTTATAAAAAAGGCAAATACCGGCACGAGCGGCAGGATTCTGGAATCAAACAGCTCGGTCAGGCCGTCCCGGAAGCCGGCATCATTGACACCCGCATTTATCGGGATAAACACGAACAAAGTGGCAGTGATGAGGAACGGCATGCATGCGCAGAAAATCAGTGTGTTTTTGTGCTGCAAAAGCTCCTTATAGAGAAATCCTTTCATTTTGATGCCTTCTTTCCGAAGAAATGCAGTGATCCGGCTTCTTGTTTCTCAATCCGTTCGGCAGTTTCTGTTTCCGGATTCTTTGTTCTGCCGTTGTCAAAGGTTTTCATACAGTAGTAGTTGATCGCAATATCTGCAATATAGAGCACAATGATAATGACCAGCAGAACCGGAATCACAGTGTGTGCGTGCTTGTCATATTCGGATAGGATGATATTCAGATTCTGCTTCAGATCCGGTACACCGTCGTCCGGTTCAGGAAGCATCTGCTGAATCGGCTTTATGAACCGTACAAGAGCAAGAAAGAGGATGATCCCGACTGCAATTGTTGATTTCGGCTGTGCAGCGATCGCCCGCTTGACTGTCCGTTCCCGCCGGATGAAAAAGGACATAGAACAGTCCAATATGACCGAATAGCAGATACCGAACAGCAGGATTGCCGCATAGATCGGCTGAAGCGGGTATCCGCTGACAGCACTGAACAGCAGTGAGATCAGAACGCCGATCGCCAGACCGATCGCCAGCATACCGGTTTTTGCAAGGAAGCCTGCAAGGACACGTTCTTTCGGAGAGACCGGAAGTGTATAGGAATACCGCAGCCAGTTTGACCGGATATCCTTGATATGGCCGCGCCAGTCAAGCGTGAACAGTCCGCATACGCTGATACTGATGAGCGTTGTGCCGAGAAAGCTGAGATAATATCTCAGCTCGAAGGCGGAATCGTCATCTCCTTCAAATACCTTTGCCAGATTGCCGAAACGCAGACTCAGCAAAAGCAGAAGAAAGATACCGGACAGAATGCCCAGAACCGCTGCCTGTCCGCGCAGTTCCGGTACATGATTGCGCATTTCCCGAAAGACCAGTGATCTGATCTTAGCAGTTTTCATGATGTCCACTCCTTCCTGCCTGTGTTATGGACATAGTAGACCATGATATCATCGAGTGTGCAGGGGTCGAGCACAATGCCGCTGTATTTGCGTGCTGCGGCTGCGCGGTCGGCGACCATTGCTTCCGCGCCGAAATCGGTCAGCCTTGCGCTGATGATATCTTCCGGATCAATATTCCTGTAATCTGCTTTGGAGCATTTGAGAATGCCGTGCGATTCCAGCACATCGTCTTTATAGCCGGAGATCAGGATCTTGCCCCTGTCGATAAACGTCACGCTGTCCGCGATCTTTTCGAGATCGGAAGTGATGTGGGAGCTCATAAAAATGCTGTGGTTTTCGTCCTGCAAATATTCCAGAAAAATATCGAGGATCTCATTGCGCACGACCGGATCAAGTCCGGTTGTCGCCTCATCCATGATGAGCAGTTCCGCGTCATGGGAGAGCGCACAGGCGATTTGCAGCTTCATTTTCATGCCTTTGGAAAACTGTCCGAGTTTCTTTTTCTGCGGGAGCTGAAAACGGTCGAGATACTGCTGATAGACCGCATTGTCCCACTTGGGGAAAAGTCCGGAAAAGATTTTTGCAAGGTCGCCGGCCTTATAGAAATCGTGGAACGGCATCTCGTCAAAAACAACGGCAATGCGTTCTTTGATTGCCTGTTCCTGTTTGAGATGATCCATACCGAGCATGGAGATGCTGCCGGAGTCAATCCGGATGAGATTGAGCATGCTGCGGATGGTCGTAGTCTTGCCCGCGCCGTTCTGACCGATAAAGCCCATGATGCTGCCGCGCGGCACATTGAAGCTGACGTGATCGAGTGTGAACCCGTCATATTTCTTTGTCACGTCCTTGATTTCGATGGCATTTGTATATTCGTTCATGTTAATTGCCTCCGTATACAATTTCGAGAATCTCCTGCAATTCCGAAAGCGGAATGCCGCATTTTCTCGCTTTATCGCCCGCTTCCGTAAGCAGCGCTTCGATGGCTTTGAGCTGCTCCTCACGATAAAGCTCCTGATTCTGCGCCTTGACAAAGCTGCCCTTTCCGGTATAAGATTCAATGAAACCGTCCCGTTCGAGTTCTTCATAGGCACGTTTTGTGGTGATGACGCTGATGCGGAGCTGCATGGCAAGATTGCGCATGGAAGGGAGCGCATCGCCCTCTTTGAGCTGACCTTCTAAGATCATGGTTTTGATCTGGGTGACGATCTGGTTATAGATCGGTTCACCCGATGCGTTGCTGATGATAATATCCATGTTGTGTACACTCCATATATGGTTGATTTGCGGAAAGCAGATACACAGTGTCCGGATTGTGTATATGCCTAATGTGTATATTCGATATATACATTATACCACCGTATATACA
>DMBA01000184.1:3266-6104 GCA_003446315.1 Ruminococcus sp.
TGCGAAAACATGATAATCCATCATACAAACAGCACAAATTTGCATTGACTATGCGTAAAAAAGAGACTATACTGAACATATAGATTTGCGAAAAACGCAAACGTCTTTGGGAGGAAAGCAATATGAAAAAGAAAACCAGAAGATGGGCAGCGGCAGTCTGTGCATGGACTGTCACCGCCGCAGGCATGTCTGCCGTGCAAATGCCGCAAACGGTTTTTGCCGCAGAAAGTTACCGGACGCGGGACCCGTTTTACAATTTCAACAGCGGATACCACTATTACACTTCGGAGCATTTCCAGTTTATCTGGGGCAACAGCGGGGATGCATCGCGTGTGACGACTGATTTTCTGCGCAAAAATGCAGAGAATCTGGAGCGCTGCTGGGATATTTATGTCAATCAGCTTGGCATGAACGAATGCGCGGAATCGGTCGAAGCATATTTGCGGGACGGAAACAAGTATAAGCTGAATATTTATCTTTCCGGCACGGGGCTTGCAGACCGGCAGGATGACTGGGCATATATGTCCTATGACAATCAGGGATTTCCGTTTTTGTTCTGCTGTGTTGATGCAATGCAGACCGATCCTGCATCATGGGTCATGCCGCACGAATTCGGGCATGCGATCACAGCGCATCAGCTTGGCTGGAACCGGAACAAATATTCCAACACATGGTGGGAAGCACTCGGCAACTGGTTCCGGGAGCAGTGGATCTATAACGTTGCACCGGAATACGGCTGGGAAAATGACGAACAGCATGGTTTCGGCACGGATTTTTTTGAGACTTATCTGAAAAACCTGTGCTTCACATCTCCGTTCGGACGGGATTATTATGCGGCATGGGTGCTGATGCAGTATCTGACGGAGAATCCGGATCATCTGGAAGGTTACGGTGCAAATTTTGTCCGGACGATGCTGCAAGAGGGCAAGGATGACGAATATCCGCTGCTTATGATTGACCGGCTTGCACCGGCAGATATCAAGGAAACCCTCGGACATTATGCGAAGCGGATGGCAACGCTGGATTTCGGGCAGCAGACTGCATACCGCAAGCGTCTGGATCTGCTGCTGCGGCAGGGCGCATGGAACTGGCAGCAGATCTATACCATGCCGGATCAGATCGACGGAACAGCGCAATCATTTGCAGTTCCGACGGAACGCGCACCGCAGGCATCCGGCTTGAATATTGTTCCGCTGGAGATCAAGGGTGACCGGATCACCGTCACATTAGAGGGCAGATCCCCGCTTGCAGGCGCAGATTGGCGCGGCTGTATTGTCATAGAGGATGCAGCCGGAAAAACGCATTATTCGGAGCTGATCGCAAACGGAGAAACGGGTTCACTGGATGTACCTGCGGGTGCAGTTTCCGCATATCTGACGGTGATCGCAACACCGGATGCATCGCTTTACTGCCCGTCCGGACTGCATTGGCATAATGATTCGGATGAATTCGGCGAAACGCGGCAGCCGTTTTTCAGCAAGCATCGTTATCCGTATATATTTACATTGGAAGGTGCCGGCATCCAGACCAGACCGCTGAACGGCATCCGCGGTCATCAGCACCCGAACGGCGGCGGCTTTGTCGCAGATACCGCACATGTGGATGATTCGGTTTATGTCGGGGAACACGCAGCGGTCATCGGTTATGCGAATGTGACCGGAAATGTTGTGATAGACGGCTATGCAATGGTGGCAGAAAATGCAAAAATCTCCGGCAATGTATATGTCGGAGACTGTGCCATGATTATGGGAAGCGCCAAGGCATCCGGGAATGCAAAAATACTGGAAAGTGCGTGCATCTGGGGCAATTATACGGTGCAGGATTCGGCTGTTGTCAAGGGTGATGCGTTCTGCATGGCAAACGGCACGGCAAAGGGCAATGCCATTCTGGACGGCGATTATTATGATGACGGCGGAAACACTGCGCAAAAGGGCGTATGCTGCGGCTGGTACGGCACACAGACCTATCTGGATGCGCGTCCGGATATCGGCGTGCAGTATATGAATTATAGCTTTGATACGGACAGTGTGCAGGTGATCGCGGATGCAGCGACCGGCACATATGCGCTCCCGATCGGCGCGGCATGGGAAGCAGAGCGCACGGGTGCACAGGGTGTCATGACGCTGGACGGCAAGGATGACTATATTGATATTGACAGCAGCTTCTGCGATTTCACGCAGCCAACGGAATATCAGTTTGCGGCATTATGGCGCGGCGGCGCAGCCGAACAGAAGCTGTTTTATGCCGGTGATGCAGAGAATTATATGTATTTCACGCCGGAGAATGCAAACGGGCATGCTGCCTTTGTGATGCACGGTGCACAGGGGACAGTCACCGCAGAGCTGGATGCACCGCTGACTGCCGGTGCATGGTCGGTCATTCGGCTGCAAATCGGAACGGATAACGTGACAGTGCAGGTCGGGGATACGACGGTTCAGGCGGCGCTGCCCGCAGGGATGACGGTCAAACATACAGCCGGCGCATCGGACGGCATCAGTGTGATCGGCAGGGGCATGCAAGGGGAATATTTTAACGGCTCACTGGATTTTGTGCGTGTTTACAGCGATTTCACGGAAGCGCCGCAGGAAACTTATACAGAAACAGAAGCGGTGAAACCGCCGGAGCAGCCTGCCGGACTGCGCGGTGATGTCAATTGCGATGATGCGGTGGATGTGGCAGATGCGGTTTTGCTTGCCCGTGCACTTGCAGAGGATTCAGAGGCGGTGATTACGGTGCAGGGCATGCAAAATGCGGACTGCAACCGCAACGGCAATCCGGACACAAATGATGTGACACTGATCTTGAAATATGTTGCGCTTATGATCCCGGAATTGTAAT
>DMBA01000184.1:6214-7502 GCA_003446315.1 Ruminococcus sp.
AAAATGAGAGAAGACCGTATATTGGTTTTCTCTCATTTTTATGATGTGCAATATGCGCCGTATTCTGCCTTTTATTTGCCTGCATACCATGTCTGATAAAGCGCGTCTTTACGATCCTGAAAAACCGGAAAATTCTGCCGGAAAACAGCAGCTTCATTGTGGATTTCGCAGAAAATCAAGCCTTCCTGCTCCAAAATAGATACCAAACTTTCGCCTTCCGGACTGACAGCTCTGCTGCTTCCGTTATAGTGCAGCCCCTGCTGATCGCCGCAGCAATTGATCCCCAAAACCCAGCTTTGATTCTCCAAAGCGCGTGCTTCCAGCAGCTTATTCCAGTGAAAAATGCGTTTTTCGGGCCAATTTGCCGCAATTACCATGATTTCTGCCTCTTTGGAAACGGCACGGAAAATCTCCGGAAAACGCAGGTCATAACAGATAAATAATGCGATTTTTTTGCCCATAAACGGGAAAATGACCGGTTTGCTGCCCGCTTCAAAGCAGGTATCCTCTCCGCTGTAAGAAAAGGGGTGTATTTTGATATAATCTGCGGAAATGGTACCGTCCGGCGCGACTACGGTGTAATGATTTTCACCTTTTTCGCCGTTTTTGCCGATTAACCGCACCCATCCAAAGCCAATCGCAATTTGAAATTGCTGTGCAAGTTTCTGCATACAGCCGATGGTATACGAATCTGTTTCGCCGGTTTTCGGGACTTGCATTGAAAATCCTGTGAATGACATTTCCGGAAAAAAAACGATATTTGCATCCGATTCTGCGGCTTTTTGGACAAAACCGGCTGCTCTTTGCAAATTCTTCGATTTTTCTTCAAATTCGATCCGAAACTGACATAATGCTGCTTTCATGGGAAAATCCTGCCTTTTTTCTTCATTTTTGCCGTGTTGAATGCTTCCATTATAGCACTGTCTTCACAAAAATGCAAGCGCCGGTTTCGTGCTCTGTGATAGAGGGCATCTCAAGTGGATTGCGCAGTAATTAACAAATGGATGGATCATCTTCAGTTGTTGGTATTGTTGAGAGAAGCGCCCGCCTTTTGAAAAAGCCCGACCAAAACTTTCATTTTGACTCTATTCCGGTTCCCGATAGCCTGAGAATATGCCCCACGCATTGTATTTGCGCAAAAACACTTGACTGCGGTTATATTTGCAATCCGGCAGACTTTCGATCATTTGCAGCGGGGCTTCCCCGCACAGCGATTTTTTATCGAAAAACGGAGCCGCCGATGTGTCACATTGCACACCGGCGGCTCAGGCTGTCGAAAAAGGTATCG
>DMBA01000308.1 GCA_003446315.1 Ruminococcus sp.
TATCGGTCCAATGTGCCGGAGAATCGGAATGTTCCCGGTCTGCGAGCTGCTGATTCCCGCCGCTGAGCTGCCGCCGCTGTCCCATAAAGTCGAGATACATCGGATGCACCTCATTGGGCGCACCTTCCATGCGCACTTTTCCGCTTTCGATCCAGACAGTACGGTCGCAGATGCGTTCGAGCTGCGCCATACTGTGCGAAACGATGACGATGGTCGTGCCGGACCCTTTGATCTCCATGAGCCGTTCGAAGCATTTTGCCTGAAACGCGGCATCTCCGACGGCAAGGATCTCATCAATGAGCAGAATATCCGCCCCGACATGAATGGCGACCGAAAACGCGAGCCGCATATACATACCGGAAGAATAGGTGCGAACGGGGTTATCAATAAACTCCTGCATCTCAGAGAATTCGATGATCTCATCGAGCTGCTCCTCGATCTCCTTATGCGTCAGTCCGAAGATCGAAGCATTGGTAAAGATATTCTCTCTGCCGGTCATATCGGGATGGAAGCCCGCGCCGAGTTCGATCAGAGAAGAAACTCTGCCTTCGAGCTTCACACTGCCGCTGTCCGGATAGAGGATGCGGCTCATGAGTTTGAGCAGCGTCGATTTTCCGCAGCCGTTTTTCCCGACCAGTCCGATGGCTTCGCCTTTCTGAACGGTCAGCGAAATATCATTGAGCACCATTCGTTTCTCATAATGCCGGCGGCGTGCCGACAGTGCTTTTTCTTTGAGGGAATGCCCCTGATCGGCATACACCCGAAACGATTTGGTGAGATTTTTGATTTCTATTGCAGCCAATGCATTCGCCTGCCTTTCCATCAGGATTATGATTGCGGAGCACCCGCGGGTGCAAGTTTTGTGCGCACATTCAGGTCAAACGCCGAACCATCCGGCGCACGCAGCACATCGCCGTCATGCACCCCGTCATATTCTACGGCATTTCCGTCCGTATCATACAGGATGATATCCTGCGCATCCGGCACCAGAGTCCGGACGGTCACAGAATCGGCGCACAGTTCATGATCCGCAGCACCGAGCACGGCATAGGAATAGTTTTCGGGCATCCGGAGCACGAGTGTCTGTTTCGCATCCGAAAGCGGCGCATCTGCTTTGAGATAATCCACCTGATTCGGATTATAGAGCTGCAAAAATTTTTCTGTCAGACCTTTGTCGAGGTGGATGCCGGGATTATCGGGTGCATAGATCTGCCAGGAAGTATCCAGCACGCACACCGGTTCAGTGGAAACGGCATGCTGAAAATTGCGATACCGGAGTGACTGGATATCGAAATACGGCCGCCAGATGGAAGTGACGGCATTGGCGGTCAGCGAAACGAAGAAGACCGCAGCGGTCAGGAATACGCGCACAGTGGTGCGATAATGCTTGTCGGGCAAAGCCGTATAGAGGCGCACCATCCCGACGGCGATAAAGATGACCAAAAAGAAGAAGCTGTAATAAGAGGGCAGATAGCCGATCGCTCCGCGCCGGATCCAGTCGGGATATTTGGGTGTGAGGCTGATGACGAGCACCGGGATCAGCACGCCGACACCGGAGAGCAGGGAGCAGGCAAACAGCTTGCGTTTATCGGTTTTCATCCGCGGGAGCAGGATGGCAAAAGCAGCCGCGGTCAGTGCCGAAACGATCCATGCAGCCACAGAAATATGCTCCAGAATGGATTGCAGCGGCACCGGACTTCTTTTGGTATAATTCATCATTTCGGTCACAGGGAAGAAGGAGATCGCATAGAACAGCGCGGTCAGCAGGCTCATAAAGGGATCCTGAAAGCTGAAGGAAGTGCCGTCATATCGTGTCGGATAAAAATGCCGCCAACCGTAATAGATCATCATATAGCCTGCGAGCACGGAAAGATGGGGCAAAATGCGGCGGGAAGCCTTTTTGAGGAATGCAAAATAGCTGCATTTCTGTTCCTTTGCACTTTCATGGAGCAAAGACCACCCGGCAAAGAGGAAGACCGCAGGCAGAAAGGCTTCATAGATCATGCAGGCAAGCAGCAGAAAGAGAGCGCTGAGCGCAGCCTGTTTTTTGCTTGGTTTTTTGAGTGTATTGCCGAAGAAATACAAAGAGAGGAACAGGAAAGCGATCGGGAGCTGATGACACAGCGCATATGACACCAGCATATTGTGATAATTCGAGAGACAAGCCCACGAAACGATCAGAATAGCAGACATATCCGCAAGCGGTTTGCTGACATGTGCTTTGAGCAGGAGCCGGCAGGAGCCGATATCGAACAGCAGGCATGCATATGCAATCGCCTTATAGAACCAGACTTTATCTGCAAGGAACGGGATGCCGAGCAGCAAGGTATTCCAAAGCTGAGAGATTCTGCCGCAGACAGCCTGTTCCCATGCGAGCTGAAACAGCGAACCTTCGCGCACGATGGTATAATTGCGCATATCGTCATGCGTAGCAAAGATGACGGGATAGATCTGATAGAGCAGCCAAAGCAAAGCCGCGGCAAACGCCGCAGCAGGGAGATATTTCCGGATGATCTGTTTTGCCTTCTCCATTACAATTCCTCCGCAAATCGTTTTTGCAGTTTTTGAAATGTCAGACATCCGACTGCAAACACAACCAGACTGATGAGCAGCGCATTGCGGAGCTGGATCGGATTGGGAGCCTGTTTATAGTAGAGGATATCCCGATACGAGATCAGCAGCGGCGCCATTGGATTCATCAGATAGAGCTTATGCCATTCATCGGGAATAAACTGAATGCCGTACACAACGGGGGAAAGATACATCCACGCCATACTGAACACACCCATGATATGCTCCAGATCGCGGATATAGACCGTGACGGATGAAGTAATGAGATTCATTCCGAGCACGAGCAAAAACTGGATCGCCATGACAGGAATGAGCCACGGCAGCGCGGCAAAATTCACGCCCAGCCGCATGACGGCGATGACGAGGAACACGATGATAAAGGAAAACAGCATATTGCAGAAGCTGCTGATGGTATAAGCGACCGGCAGCACTTCCCGCGGGAAGTAAATTTTCTTTATCATATTTTTCTGATCGAGGATCAGTTTCGAGCCGGTACCGAGTGAGGAAGCGAAATAGATCCACGGCACCAGCGCCACGAACAAATGCAGATAGTAATTCGGGATCCCGCTTTTGAGGATCACCGAAAAAACCATTGTATAGACCAGAAGCTGGAGCAGCGGATTGATAAAAGTCCACAGGAACCCCAGCACACTGCCTTTATATCTGCCTTTCAGATCTTTCCGTACCAGACTGACGATCATTTCGCGGTACTGATAAAGTTCTTTCAGCTTATTTAACATGCAAGATCGTTCTCCTTCAGATGCTGACGCGCAGCGTCAAGAATACTCCGCAGCGTATCGGCAAGCGGAATTTGCGGTTCCCAACCGGTATCCTGCCGCAGTTTGGCAGTATCGGCAGCAACGATGGGAACATCGACAGGTCTGAGTCTTTCCGGATCGGTTTCGGTACGGAACGGGACAAGGCTCATGCTGCGGATCTGTTCCAGAATATCAGAAACAGCGATTGCCTTACCGCTTCCGACGTTATAGATTTCGCCGGCACGCCCCTTTTCGAGGAGCATGGCGTAGGCACGCACGATATCGCGCACATCGGTAAAATCGCGTTTCGCGGAGAGATTGCCGGTGCGGATGACAGCTTCCCGCAGACCCGCCTCGATCTCAGCGGTCTGGCGGCAGAAATCGGGCACAGCGAAGGCTGTGCTTTGTCCGCAGCCGATATGATTGAACGCCCGCACACAAAGAACGGGGATGCCATAAGCCTTATAATAGAGTGCAGCGAGCTGTTCGGCAGCAGCTTTTGTCGCAGCATAGACATTTGCCGGATGCAGCGGCGTATCCTCAGAAACGGGCATTTGTTCGGGTTTCAGCGCACCGTATTCCTCGCTGGAACCGACAAGCAGGATTCTCGGGCATTGCGGGAGCGCACGCACCGCTTCGAGCAGATTGACCGTCCCCTTGATATTGACATCGACGGTCAGTTGGGGCTGTTTCCAGGAGAGCGCCACAGAGCTTTGTGCAGCGAGGTGCAGGATCAGATCCGGCTGGATCTCCTGTAACAGCGTACACATTCCGTCCGCGTCGAGCAAATCAAAATCATGCACCGTGCACAGTCCGCACAATGCTTCCGGGATGGATTCCTGCTTCATTTTTGCAGCATGTGTATCCCAGCCGCAGCCCTCTGCGAACTGCCGGATGGCATATGCACCGACAAATCCGGCTGCACCCAGAATCAAAGCCTTCATATGCAGTATTCCTTTCATCTGTATTATTATCAGCGGGTTCGCACATTTTGCAAAAGGGTATCCCGTGTTTTTCTCATAACCGTATCGAGTGCGAACTCCTGCAAAACCCGTTCTCTGGCGGCATTTCCGTATTGTTCCCGGAGCTGATCGTCACAGATCAGCTTTTCCATTGCCGCAGCGAGGGCATCCGCATCGGCAGGCGGAACGGTCAATCCGGTCTTTGCATGCAGGCTGACCAGCGGAACGCCGGTAGGCAGATCGGTATTGATGACGGGTTTGCCGTTGACCATTGCTTCGAGCTGCACGATCCCGAACGCCTCACTGTTAGCGACAGAGGGCAGCACAAAGAGATCGCAGTCAGCGAACATATCGCGCAGTTCCGGCGTCATGCGTCTGCCGAGGAAGTGGACTTTCTCCGCAATTCCGAGTGCCGCGGCATCGGCACGGAGCTGATCTTCCAAAACGCCGCCGCCTGCGAGGAAAAGCTCAGCATTTGCGTTTATTTTGGCAAAAGCCCTGAGCAAAACGTCCGCGCCTTTATAATAGACGAGTCTGCCGGTAAACAAAATTTTCTTTGCATTCGGGTCAGTCAAAGCGGATTGCAGCGGCTGGAGATGGGGTCTGTTCTCATAATCATCCGGCGCAATGCCATAGGGAATGACCACGCATTTCTCCCGATACGGGCGCAGATACGGGGAACTTTCGATATGATTTTTGGTTGCCACAATGATGGTATCGGCACGCCGGAGCAGCCATTTCATCAGCGGCTTATAGAATTTGAGGATCAGTTTCTGCCGCACGACATCGCTGTGCCATGCAACGACCACACGCCCTTTATAGCCGGAGAGCAGCAAAGCGAGATCTGCAAGCGGAAAGGGCAAATGAAGCTCCACAACATCAGCGAGCATGACTTTTCGGCGGAATTCGCTGAAATAGGAAAAAGAGATCGGGCAGGAAGCGACGGTGCCGAAGCTGCCTGCATAGGTCACGGGAACCCTGCGGATCTTATCCTTTTTTGTAAAACCGCGGTCATCCCGGCAGCAGAGCACTTTGGTTTTCGCGTATCTGCGCATATATTCAGCGGTCTGCTGCATGACGGTCTCGATGCCGCCGATATGGGGATCATATGCTTTTCCGGTAATCAGAACACGCGGCCGGTTATCCCGCTTTTCCATGCATCATCCTCCGATCATGTTTTCTCCGTATCCGTTATTTCCCAGTATCCGACAAGCGCCAGATCATTCACGAACTTCATCGGCAGCGGAAAGGGCACAAAGTGCATCACATCGAACTGCATTTGCGGTGTATAGGGGTGCAGTTCTTCGGGTAAAAGCATATGTTTGGAAAGCCATACTTCCTGTGCTTTTCCGTCCTTGATATTGGCAATCCAATGCATGGTCAGCTCGCTGTTATTGTCCGGTGTTTGTCTAAGGTACACCTCATCACCGGAAGCTGTATATGCCGTGACCGAATGATTGCCGTACAGATCCGCCCTGCCGGAGACTTGTATTTCGCCGTGTTTGGGCAGTTTCAGCAGTTCCGCATTGCTTTCTATATCATATACAAGGTCTCTTGCCGCCCACTGGATGAAATTTCTGCGGTTGATTGCCTGTCCGTCATACGCCAGATATCCGAACAGATTGGGCGGCACCAGAAGCACAAAAGGGATGGCGATGGCGATACAGATATTTCGGATTTGATTATTCTTCTTCGTTCGGGGTTTCATCATCTTCACCCGTTTCCATTGTATCTCATTTCATTCTGCACTTTATCATTTCATCATAACACAGAAAATCGCCCGCAGGCGTTTCGATCATGTGATAACCGATGACCTGATAGTCTCTTTTCAGATAAATCTGTTTCGCGGGAAACGAAGCATCCAACCGGATTTGGGGATACTGCTTCAAAATACGGTCTTCGGCGAAATCGAGCAATGCTCTGCCGAATCCGTTTCCCTGACATTCCGGCAGCACAAACAATCTGCAAATCTCATTTTCGCGCACCGTCACCGTCCCGACGGCACAATTTTCCGCATCCAGACAGAGAAACACGATGCCATCCGCAAGATCCTTCCGGATGGAATCGTCATTATGGTGTGCGAGAAAGAAATCGACCGCACCGGCGGGATAATAATGCGGATAGACAGCCGCAATGGTGTTGACCGTGATCGTCTGCACGGCTGAAAAATCGGATTCTTTTGCCGGAATGATCTTCATATTCACAACTCCAGATAGATATGGTGGAGCAATTCAGCGGCATGTTCCCAGCACATTTCCTTTGCACGCCGGAAGCCGCGCAAGCGGAGTTTTTCACGCAGAGAAGCGTCTGTCATCAGCAGTTCCATGCCATGTGCGATTGCTTTTTTCTTCATCGGATTGCAGAGCAGCGCAGCATTCCCGACGGCTTCCGGGAGGGAAGCTGCATTGGAAGTCAGCACCGGGCAGCCGCATGCCATTGCTTCCAGCGGCGGCATACCGAAGCCTTCATAGAGCGACGGGAATACAAATGCGAGCGCACCGGAATAGACCGCAGCCATATCACCGGACGGAATATAGGACGGGAACAGGATATGCTCCCGCAGCTCCGGCTGATCGGCAGCCTGAAAGATCTGTTCATACTGCCAGCCTTTTCCGCCTGCGAGCACGAGGGCAGGCGCATCGGGGTGCTGTTTCCGCAGATCCGCATATGCACGGATCAGCCGCACGAGATTCTTCCGCGGTTCCAGCGTACCGAGATAGAGGAAATAGGAATCGGGGAGATGATGTGCTTTTTTCACGCGGTCGATCTCATCGGGCGCAGCGGGTACAAAGCGCTTGGTATCCACACCGCAGGGCACAACCTTGACTTTCCCTGCAAATTCGGGATAATACTTTGCAATCTCTGATTTGGAGAAATTGCTGTCCGTCACGATGCAATCTGCGCGTTTCATAGATTGTTTCAGACCGGTTTCGAGCAAAATGCGGGTACGGGCACGCATGGTTTCGGGATAAGCCCGCAGCACCATATCATGCACCGTCACGACAGTTTTTCCATGCACGCCGGGCGGCACGATATAATTGAAAAAGTGCGTAACATCAGCCCAATCGCCATGAAATGCGCGGTAAGGAACCGGCACAAAATTCGTCATCATGCGATATGCAAGCGGCGAAAACCTTGCCGGATGCAGCGGCGTATTATCACGCACAAACGGCTGCATCCGCCGGACTTTTTCTTCCGGCGAACGCAGCGTAAAATACTCAAACCGATAGCGATGTTCCGGATGCAGTCTGGTGAGCGCATCCGTCAGATTTGCCTCACACCAGCCCACGCCGGAGATGAGATCCCCGACCAGCGGGCTTGCGTCAAATGCAATATTCATATGCGATTACAGGTTATTTTCTGCTTTCACGATGGCGAGATCATTTTTCGCCATACGGGAAACGAGCTCATCGAAGGAGATATCGCGTTTCCAGCCGAGTTTTTCCTCAGCCTTTTTGGGGCTGCCGAGCAGCAGCTCGACCTCAGCGGGACGATAGAACTTTTTGTTGACCTTGACAACGGTCTTGCCGTTTGCCTTGTTGATGCCGACGGTATCAACGCCCTCGCCCTTCCATTCGATCTCAATGCCGACAGCACGGAACGCACACTCAGCGAATTC
>DMBA01000187.1 GCA_003446315.1 Ruminococcus sp.
AAACGATCCAGTGGATCGTTTTCCGGAGAGGGGCACCCTGCGATAGAGGGTGCCCCTAAGTGAATTGCGCAGCAATTCACAAATTAACGGAGAATCTTAAGTTGTTGGCATTGGTTGGGGCAGCGCTCCATTTTTTGATAGAAAAAGAAAAAGCGTTCTGAATCAATCAGAACGCTTTTCGCAAGCTGTTTACTGGAGTCGAACCAGCGACCTCATCCTTACCAAGGATGTGCTCTACCAACTGAGCTAAAACAGCATTTTGTGTTTCACAGTCATTCTCTCGTCGACTGCCTTTATATTATACTACAATCTGCCGGAAATGTCAAGCGAAAAATCAAAAAAAATCAGATTCGTCGAAATAGCCAAAAATATATCGCTTATGAAGAATAAAATGCATATAGGATAGAAATTCGGTAACAATTTCCGCAAACAGCTTGCATTTCAATGTCAAATCTGTTAAAATGAAAATGATTTGAAACACCGGACTGAAAAAATTGTCCGTTATCACAAGAATGTGATGCAAACCTAGGATGTGCAGTTCAAAGGGGGACTTTTCTATGCACTTCAAACGCAGCCGGATGTTCGCTGCCGGACTCGCCGCCGTGATGAGCGCTTGTATGCTCGCTTATCCTGCTTCTGCTGTGACAGAACAGGCTGATCTCACTGACCTGAATCAGGATGGCATGGTGGATGTGTTCGATTATCTGCTTGGAAGACGCGCTGTCATTCAGGCACCGCTTGACCTCGCAATCAGCTCCGCTGAGGGGAAACCGGGCGATACCGTCACGCTTTGTGCGTCGATCAGCAATAATCCCGGATTCTCCGGATTGTGGCTGAATTTCGATTTCGATTCTGAGCTGGAGCTCGTTTCCGTCAATGTGCCCGATGACCCTGCACTCGCAGAACATAGCATTCTGGTCGGGCAGAATATCGCCGTTGAAACCGGTCTGAAGGACAGTCCGCTGCGCTGCTACTCCCAGCGCGTGGATTATACACAGGATGACGGCATGCTCTTGCTGCTGACCTTCCGGATTCCCGAACAGGCAGAACCCGGTTCCGTTTATACCGTTGCTTACGGCGATACCACGCTGACAAACGGCGACGATTCGCTCCCGCGCCTGACTGAACGCGGTAAAATTACCGTTTTGCAGCCCGATCTCACACAACTCATCCCGCCTGTCGTTACCACAACAACTCCGCCGCAGACAACTACTGCTGCAACGACAACTACAGTCACCGAAACGCAGCCTTCTGCGCCCGCAACGACAACTGCTGCTGCTACATCTGTTACAACAACTACTACCACCACCACAACAACCACTACAACAACGACCACTACAACAACTGCGACGACCACTGTGACAACCGCTACAACGCCGAAAACGCTGCCGGCTGTCACAACGACAACTGCGCCCCGCGTCAGAAATGGTATTGATATTTCGGCATGGCAGGGGAATGTGGACTTCGACCGTATCAAGAATGTCAGCAATACAGAATTTGTGATGGTGCGTGCCGGATACGGAAAATATCTCACGCAGGAAGACCGCTATTTCCAGACCTACTATAACAGCGCGAAGGCTTACGGTCTGCCGGTGGGCGCATATTGGTATTCCTATGCGACTTCTCCCGAAGAAGCACGCATTGAAGCAAATGTCTGTGCGCAGGTGCTCGGAGACAGAAAATTTGAGTATCCGATCGCATTCGATATTGAGGAACCGCGTGCGCTCTCCCTCGGCGTGGATGCCGTGTCTGCGATCGTCGATGCGTTTTGCTCCGAAATGGAGAAGAAAGGCTATTTCGTGCAGATCTATTGCTCCTCGTATTATCTCAACAATAATATGAATGATACCGTGAAACGGCTCTATGATGTCTGGGTCGCAAACTATAATGTCGCAAGACCTTCCTATACCGGTACTTATGGTATGTGGCAGTATGGCATCGGCACTTGCCCGGGCGTGAACGGCGATTGCGATATGGATTACGGCTATCGTGATTATGCGTCCATCATTACAAGCAGACATTTGAATCACTACTGAGATTTTGCGCTGTCTGCATAAGTCGGTTGAATCCGAATATCCAAAATTTGCCCCTGAGCGTTTTCCGACGCTTGGGGGCATTGTGTTAATGCGGTTTTGTATGAAAGGAGAAGTTTGATATGAGTATTCTGGATGCGGCGAACGATCTGATCGAGATCGCTTCTTTTGAGCCGGGGAGCCCGGAAACGGATCTGACTCGTTTGAAAGCGTTTTCCCCTGTGGCGCTGCCGGATGATTATTGCGGTATCATTTCTGAAAAAACAGAAGTCGAGATCGGTTTGAAAAAAAGTGTGTATATTCGGATCTGGAGCGCGAAAGGCTGCATGGAGATGAATGAAGCGTATGAGATTCAGTCCTATCTCCCCGATGCACTTGCTTTTGCAGATGATGAACGCTGCAATGTGCTGCTGTTTACAACCGGAAAAAACGGAAAGGGCATATACAGGGTTTCTTTGAGCGACCTCGATCCGGACGAAATCGTTTATATTGCGGATTCATTAAGCGATCTTCTGCTGAAAGGAATCGGTATGGATACTGTCATAGATTTATAAGGAACCGTTGCCGGAATCGGAGACACTTTTTTTGCCGTTTTCTCTTTTCGACCTTTTTCCCCATGTATGCTGTGCTATAATTATGACAGTATTCTGTGGTTGCATGCATGGTCTGTCAAAAATTCAAAATTCTTTTTTTTGAATAATATTGCTTATGAAGACAGCGGTTTCTCGTGTGTATTTCACAACGGCTTTCGCCCGTAAGTGGTTGTTGTGTATTGCTTTTTTATACGATATGTGATTCTTTTTGGGAAAATTG
>DMBA01000030.1 GCA_003446315.1 Ruminococcus sp.
CTGTATCAGCGCAGTACGAATGCACAGGGGCTTGGTTTGTTGTAAAAAACGTTTTCAGCGATAACCGTAAATACAATAAATCCCATCCGTTTCTTCATAGGGAATATGATACTTCTCCAGAATCGCTGTCAGTTCTTTCTCAGCATGAATCTCCTGCGGGGCAATGTATTTTCCCGCTTTTTTCAGGTAATACGGTCGGATCTTGATCCATTCGATCGCAAATGATGCGTGAAAATACTGCCCGTCTGCCGACAATGCATCATACCAGTCACCAGTATGGAAAAGATCGCTTTGCAGTTTCGATTCTTCATAACATGTCTCGTCAAACAAATATTTCACAATATACGGCGGCTGAAACGGCATCTCCTGCATCATCGCGCTGCGGAGTGCATTCCATTTTGTCTCGTTCATATAACTGCAAAGATCCCGCTGCACAATGATCCTTTGCACCTTTTCTTTCCAATCACCTGCCATGCAATCCAACCCCTCTGCATTCCGCCGCAACAGCCTTTATCCGGCTTTCCCGACTGACGACTTCTTGGCGTGATAGCTCGAAAAATCAAACTTCACCAGACTGTTCACAAATGTCAGCATATCCGATGTGTCAACGATCAGCTTCATCGCCGTTTCTTCATCCAGAGAAAGCAGAAAGTCTGCCGGATAACGGGATTCAATATAATAATGGTTGATCTCGCTCGCCAATGCGATGCGCTCCCGGAAATGCTCGTCTTCCTGCATCGCCTGCTTGCATAAAAACGGCAGGTTGTGCCCGTCATATAACCGGTGCCGCCGCCACAGCAAATAGCCCTTCAGCGCCTTCTCTACACTCTGCTGACAGTGGAATGCTACCATGTTGTAACAGCGCGGATCGTCTAACAACAGCTTCGCGGTACGCAGATCAATGGCAGCATAATACAGCCAGTCAAAATACCGCTTACTGTCTCCGTCACGATAGCCCCTGCTCATACAATACACCTCCTGTCTCCCGGATCGACCACGCAAATGTCCGCGGGTCCTTCGACAATGTTTCCCATTCGCTCTCTTTGTATAACACCAGATCATACGGATAATCACAATCAACTGCGGTGTACAAATAACACTCCAGCTCTGAGATGTTCGCCGTGTCATCCGACACGATCAGCGCCAGCTTGAAACTGACCAGCTCATTCGTGACATGATTCGTCTTGTGGCTGATCAGGTAAATTTTCAGCGGCTTGCCGAGTTTTGCGATTTCATTTGCCGTCGCTTTGATTTCTTTGTAATACATACAAATCACTCCTTTTTCATTTTTGCGTTATTTGTGATATTTTCCGCCTGTGCTGATCTGGAACGCACGATAGATCTGCTCTGCAAGCAGCACCCGTGCGATCTGATGCGTAAATGTCATCGGAGACATTGAAAAGCACATGTCTGCGCGTCTTTTCACCTCGTCCGATAAACCGAAACTCGAACCGATCACAAAACTGACCGTGCTCTCTCCGCTGACCGCCATCCGGTCAAGCTGCGCCGCAAATGCTTCACTGCTGTATTGCTTGCCCTCAATGCACATCGCTATGATTTTGCCGCGGCATGCATTCAGGATCGCTTTGCCCTCCTGCGTCAGTGCCGCTGCCGTTTCTGCTTCCGACGGCTCCTCCGGCAATCGGGATTCCGGCAGCTCTGTCAACTGCAGCCGACAATATCGCTGCAGGCGTTTTTCATATTCCGCATACGCTTCCCGCAGCCACTTCTCTTTCAGTTTTCCGACTGTTATCAGATGAATCTGCATCAAAATACAATCATCCTTCCGTCACTCTCCGGCGCTGCCGCCTGCAATATGTAGTCTTTTCCGCGGGTGTATCCTGCAAGTGCCTGCTCCGCTGCATCCTCTGCCAATGCCGGCAGATTGTTCTCCTGACTCAAATGCCCCAGAATAAAATGCGTGGTGCCGCTTTCCGCTAAACGCCGGATCTCTGCGCCGCTTTCTTCGTTCGATAAATGCCCGACTTTCGATGCAATCCGCATCTTCAACTGCGCCGGATATCCGCCCCGCCGCAGCATGTCCGGATCATAATTCGATTCCAGTAAGACCAGATTACAGCCCGTTAATGCGGCATGCACTTCCGCCGATACATAGCCCAGATCTGTGCAGATCGCGCATGTGCGGCCGTCCGGCAGCGCAAACCGGTATCCGCAGCTCTGCGCTGTATCATGCGATGTCGGGAACGGCGTGACACGGATGCCGGCACAGGTCACCTGCCCTGTCAGCGCCGTACACGCCATCTCCGGCTCCAGATATCCGCATGAATATAAACACTGCCGCGTAATCGGCTCCGCATATACCGGAATCCCGTTCTGCTTCTCAAACACGCGCAGTCCGCTGACATGATCGCTGTGATCGTGTGTGATGAAGATGCCGGCGATCGCTTCCCGCGGGATGCCCGCTTCTTTCAGCTTCTGCGTCAGCCGCCGCGCCGATACGCCGCAATCTATCAGAATCCCGCCTTCCGGTGTCCCGATAAAACTTGCGTTCCCTTTGCTTGAACTGAACAGCGGATAAATCCGCCCCATCGCGCTTCCCCGCCTTCCGTGATACGAAAAAAGGGCGAAACCAATCGTCCGCCCCCTCAACTTCGCATTTATACCGCATCCTGCTCCGTTTTGGATACAGACGGCACTTCCTGTGTGATCTCTACTTTTTCTATGCATGCACCCAGTGCGCGCAGCTTGCCTGCCATATCTGCATATCCGCGCTCAATGTGGTGGATGTCCTCAATCGTTGTGACACCGCTGGCTGCAAGTCCTGCTACCATCAGTGCTGCGCCGGCTCTCAGGTCACATGCCTTGACCGGTGCGCCTGTCAGTGCGCCCGTGCCTTCGATCACTGCAACCTTGCCGTCTACCTGTATATCTGCGCCCATTCTCCGCAGTTCATCGACATACTGGAAACGCTGTTCCGATACGCCTTCCTTGATCATGCTCGTACCCTTCGCCAGACACAGCAGCGCTGAGATCTGCGGCTGCATGTCCGTCGGGAAGCCCGGATGCGGACGGGTCTTGATGCTCGTTTTGACCAGCGGGCCGTCTACCGATACCCGAACAGCATCGTCAAACTGCTCGATCTTTACGCCGATCTTTTCCATCACGCTGATGATCGACTCCAGATGCTTCGGGATCACATTCTTGACCAGCACGTTGCCGCCCGTTGCGGCTGCTGCGACCATATATGTGCCTGCTTCGATCTGATCCGGGATGACTGCATAACTTGTACCGCGCAGATATTTGACTCCGCGGATCTTGATTGTATCTGTTCCGGCACCCATGATCTCGGCACCCATCGAATTCAAAAAGCTCGCAAGATCGACAATATGCGGCTCCTTCGCTGCATTCTCGATCACTGTCAGACCTTCCGCCTTGACGGCTGCAAGCATCGCATTCATCGTTGCACCGACGGTCACACAGTCAAAGAAGATCTGATCGCCCTTCAAACCGTGCTCTGTTGTGATATCCACCATGCCGCGGTCAACCTTACAGACTGCGCCCAGCTTCGAAAACGCTTTCAGATGCTGGTCGATCGGTCTGTCGCCAAGCGGGCAGCCGCCCGGCATCGACACACGGCAGTGTCCGAAACGCCCGAGTAATGCGCCCATGAAATAATACGATGCGCGCATTCTTCTTGCACTCTCATACGGCACACAGAAGCTCTCTACGCCGCGTGCGTCAATTTCAAATGTGTGCGGTGCGAGATATTTGACCGTTGCGCCCAATTCCCGCAGGATCCGGAAGCTGATATCAACATCACTGATCTCCGGTACATTTTCGATCACACACGGCTCATCGCACAGCAATGCCGCCGGAAGAATTGCAACAACTGCATTCTTTGCGCCGCTGATCTCTACTTCGCCGCGCAGTGTTCTTCCGCCCTTAATGACAAATTTTCTTTGTGTCTCCACGGTGCGTTCTCCTTGTTTCTCACATTGTATTTCTATAGAACTGTTCTGCGTCCCGTTCTCTGTTTGAGACGCGCTGTCTCTTGATGTTTCCAAAATCGCTCCATCTTCCTTTGCCGTTTAATCAGAGGATATTTCCATTTCCTCCCCGGCTGCATTCAGCCAGTGCGGCGCTTCTCCGTCATATTCTGTCAGATACGCCTTCTCTATTACGACCGCTTCTTTCGGCTTATCGTTGTTTCCGACTGCCACTTTCTGTATTTCCTGACAGTACTCCAAGCCGTCAAAAACCTGTCCGAATATCTCATAATCGCCGTCCAGATACGGCTGTCCGCCGGTGGTGCCGTATAACTGCTCCGCACCCGGCGTAAAGGTCTTGCCGTAATATTCCCGGAGCTGTTTGAACATATCGCTCGTCACAGGTTCTCCGGTCACAATGTAAAACTGCGATTTGTTCATCTTATCTGTCGCTGTGGCATACGCTACTGCGCCTGTGAAATGACAAAGATGATTCGATATGGTCTGCGCAAAGCCCGTTTCACTGCCCCACGCATCTTTTCCGCCGGTACCGTCGCCTTTCGGATCGCCGCTTTGGATCATGAAATTGTCGATCACACGGTGGAAGATCAGTTCATCATAATAGCCGCTTTCGATCAGCTTTTTGAAATTTTCTACGCCTTTTTCTGTTTCTTCCGGGAAAAGTTTGATCTTGACATCGCCGTAATCCTTGATCTGCAATACGGCAATTTCTTCGCCCTTTTCCGGCAATTTGAAGTTGACGATGCCCTCATCACTGCCGATGACCGTGTTTCCTGCATCTGTCAACGGTTCGTCAAGAACGACCTGCTTTTGCTTACAGGCTGTCAGCATTCCCGCTGCCGTGACACATAGCAATCCGGCAGCAGCAGCTTTCTGTAAAAACCGCTTCTGCATTGACAGTTTTCTCCTTTTTCTCCGATTGCCGGTATCCTTCGTTTTCACCAAATTATACTTATGGCATTCGTAGTATTATTATATCACGTTTTTTTCCGTTTGTAAAGCGCAATTTCATCTTTCTGTCATCTTTTTCTAATAAATATTTTCGATTTCAATCCCGTTTACAGCACTTTGGTGAAATCGCCGCCGCAAAATGCGTTCCGTTTTCGCTGTGTTCCACAAAATTTTCAGAACTTCGTGATCTCAACCGTTAAGATTTTGATCTCGTCTTTCGGGTGATGCGCTTCGTCATTCTCTGCAACTGCTGCGCTTGTGATCGCATCCAGCACTTCGAATCCTTCCGTCAACTGTCCGAACACTGTCACCTGCTGCGCATAATTCGGGATGCCGCCGTATTCCAGAAATGCTTCTGCGACCGGCTTCATCGCTTCATCGGTATCGTTCTCCAGTCCCTGCCGGATCTCATCGGTCATTTCGATCGTATCTGCGACCAGAAAACGGCTGCCGGTATAAATATCCTCCGTTTTCGTGACGCGCTTCCAGATGCCGCCCTCAACGGACGATGTCAGCGCACAGAGCGATCCGCGCAGCGGCCATAACTTCGGGGATAATTCCTGCGGGATCCGTTCCCGTTCCGCTGCTTCCTCCCCCGCGTTCAGACTGCCGTCTGCCTGCGGTGCGCCCGCCGAAAAGAAGACCTCCGGCTCAATCCGGAAGACATATGTATTATTATAGTATCCGGATTCTGCAAGCGTGCAGAAGTTTTCAACCGCTTTCGGACATTCCGACGGGTATAATGCAAAGGTCATGTCACCAAGCGTGGTGTGCACCACCGCTTTCGGATCGCCGCTTTTCGGCTCCTCCGTCTGAATCATCTCTATGTCTTCTGCATGGATCACCGTTGTGTAGCCGCTTGTCAGCGTGGATAACACGCCAAGCAGGATCGAGCCGAGCAGCGTGAATACGCCTGCCATTGCAAGTCCCTTCGCAAGCTTCATCTGCCGCGTCTTTTTTTCGCTCGTTGGTTGACTCATATCATCATCCTTTTTTCGATAAGATACTTCTTATTATACCACTTTTCCCGCTTTTGTCAAGCAATACCGCACCGGTCAGCAAATCTGCGCCCGCTGACCGGTGCGTTTGTGCGCACGGCATCCCGCACTTATCTCAGTCATCATGCTTACTGCGATAACTGCGCTGTTCTCCCCGC
>DMBA01000395.1 GCA_003446315.1 Ruminococcus sp.
CAGCCGCCCTTAAAGCCGATGGTATTGATATTCATGACCACATCGCAGAGCTTGCAGACCACCTGACCGTCTTTTTCGTAATAGCCGGTCTCGCCGCAGATATCGCAGGCATCCAGACCGATGCCGTAAGCAGAGGAATTCGGCTTTTTGATGATAATGACACGGATCTGCGTACCGCTTTCGGTGGTATACGCAAAGCGGTGCATATGACCGTCCGCGACCTGTTCAAAGGGAATATGCATCACATCGTCCTCGATCTTGCAGTCTTCGATCGGTGCGAGATCGACCGGACGGTTCACGATGGACTTGAATGCCGTGAGCGTCAGGACAGAGAATCCTGCGCAGATGAGGGAGAAGCACGCCCAGCGGCGATTGACGAGCCATTTTTTCCGGATCTTCCGGTGTTCTGCGGGATTGCTGTAAGGCTCTTTGACATGCAGACTGCGGATCAGCAGCAGCACCGGTGCAGCAGCCGCAACCAGCATCATCAGGAAGGTAAACGTGCCCGCATGATTGGAAGTAAACTTGATGATATTGAAGCACTGATGATACAGCGGAAAATCCGGTGTAATGAGGATGCGTTTTGTCTGCATGATGCGGATGCTGTTTGCGCCATGCCGCATACCGTTTGCAAGCAGCGCAAGGCACATGATCCAGCAAGCCTGCGGAACAGAGAGCCGCAGCACGATCTTCCCGACGGCGAGTCCCGCAAGGAAAACGAGGAGCAATCCGAACAAAATACCGCAGCATTTCAATAAGAACGCAGAAGCGAGCGCACTTTTTTCGGTCAGCAAAATGGTATAAGGATAGGTAAAGACATCCGGCAGAAGCTGCATAAGCAAACCGCCTGCGATCACGCCGAGCATGACGCTTGCGAGCTGCGGCATCAGCTTTTTGACCTTGATGCCGATACCGGAAAAGACGAAAAACAGCACCATCGCACAAAGAGACACCGCAAAGATCCGCAGATTCCAGAGCGAGGTATCAATCTTGCTGGTGGCGTTTTTCAGATAAGCCATGACGACCGAGCCGACCAGACCCGCCGCCGAACAGATCAGCAGCGGCAGGGTACCTTTTTTCGCCCCATAGACACGGCTGACGAAGCCGAACATGATCCCGATCAGAAGCCCTGCCATCAGCAGCAGTTCTGTCGTATCCACAAAATACTTCAGCACAAATATTAGCCTCCTTTTTCAAAAGGGATTCGCAGTCGTCACATACTCTGTCAACTTTTTGAGTAATCTCTATGCAGAATTGTGAAATCCCCTATACGCACGAATGCGCCGTGCCGCAAACTGCACAGCGCATCCGTGTATTACCAGCTTAAGAAGTCACTAGAAAACATTACCATTCCTGCGGTGCGTAATCCCAACCCTCATAGGTTACAACGATCGGGCCGTCACCGAAGTACTCGTCGAAGGAACCGCCGGGGCCTGTCTCCGCATCGGTGTGGAGCAGATAGCCGTTGTCCTCCGGGCTGTGGAATGTGAATTCCACATTATAGGTGCCTGCATCCGGCAGCTTTACGTTTGCACCGTAGTGCGGGCCGTCGGAAGCGCTCATGACCATGAAGGAACCGGAAGCAGCTTCATCGCCGGAATCTGCATTGGTCACCTTATAGTCAACAGTCATGTACGGAACCCAGTCGCCGACACCGAAACCGAGGTTATTCTCCAGAGCAGAAACGTCTGCCTCAAGGTGAATATTGAAGTCCTCGATGTTCTCATTGCCGCCGGACATCGGAACCGGCTGGAAGTAAACAGCGGAAACATTCAGGAAGCCTTTCTCAATATCCTCAAAGATCGGATACTCAGTAAAGCCGCCGTCATTTGCATCCTCAGCAGCCTCAGTATTGACCTCAGCATCGGTTTCCTCCGGTGCATCGGTTTCTTCCGGCGCACTGGTCTCAGCAACAGAAGAATCTGCTGTGCTGGAATCAGCGGTTGAAGAACTGGTCGAATCGCCGCAGCCTGTGAAAGAAAGTGCCATAGCAGCGATCAGAGAAATTCCAATCAGTTTCTTTGTCATCTTTATTACCTCCTATTATAAATGAGCAAAGTTTCTATCGCATCCGGTACATTCCGAATGAGAAAAGCATATTTTAAGATTTCTTTGCAGCCGGTGATTTTTTCGGCTGTTTGTTATTTTTAGATTTTTTCGGTTTGGGCTGCAATTCTTCCTCAAACTGTTCATCGGTTTCAGTGAGATAATGCACGCCCTGCATGATACCGAGCACTGCGGGGATGAACGACCAGCAGAATGCGACGCAGATCAATCCCTGCCCGTATTTGCCAAGATAGAACTTATGTGCACCCAGACCGCCGAACAGAATTGCAAGGATACCGGCTTCATTTTTATTCTTTGTCTTCCACTTCTGCATGACAAAGATCATCAGTGTAATGAGCAGGAGAATGAGCTGCGGGATCAGCGTTTCGAGCACCGGATAGATGCCGAGTACATCCAGTGTATCGTTAAACGGGATCAGATTCTGGAGCCATTCCGGAGAAGTCATATCAATGACATCACCTTCGATCAGTTCCTTGATACCGGAACCGAGGAACGAAATGGACATCACAAACATCAGAATACTTGTGCCGAGGAAGAACGGTCTGATCGGGAGCTTGACTGTCAGGAAGCGAATTGCGAGGAACACGAAGACCAGCACAACGCATCCGACACCGAATCCGCCCCAGACCCATGAGGTACTGCTTGCATCCTTGAGCAGCGGCTGATAGAACAGGATGACTTCAGCGCCCTCACGGAAGACTGCAAGGAAAGCGGTAAAAGCGAGGGTAAAGACGCTTCCGGTTTCCGCAGAGGCTTTCACCTGATCGTCAATGTACTTGTTCCATGTGTCGGCTTCTGCCTTTGAGATCATCCAGTTGCTGACGTAGAACAGCACGAGCACAGCGACCAGAGCCGTCACGCCCTCAATGATCTCCTGATTTGCGGTATTGGCAAGTTTCAGCAGACTGAGGAGCCATGCGCAAACGAAGCTCGCAGCGATTGCAAGCACGCTGCCGATATAGACATGAATGAGTTTATCTTTATTACCGGATTTCACGAGATACGCAATGATCGCGCCGACAACCAGAATGGCTTCCAGACCTTCGCGCAGGATGATGAGGAAGCAGGAGAGGAACGTTGCCGCGCTATTGCTGCCGCCGCTGGTGGGGATGGCATTGGAGCCGGCAGTCACGGTGGTAACAGCCGTAGTCTGCTGTTCGTCATCAGATGCCGCCGCATCCGTTTCTGCCGGCGCATCGGAGCCGCCCGCACCGAATGTCAAACCGCTTGCGCCGGTATCACCCAGCCCGTCCAGATGATTGGCTTGAATATGAAGGATCTCGCTCAAAGCGGAGAATTTTGCCTTCACATCGTCAAGCGATTCGCCCGCTTTGACAGCTTTTCTTGCCGTTTTGAACTGAAGTTCCGCCTTGCTGACCTCCGAGCCGGAGTAGCCGTTGACAGAGCGTTCAAAGCCGCATGTTTCATACCAGAAATTGTAGCTGTCGCGGCAGAGCTCATAAGCAGACCATTGTCCGTCGCCTTTATAGTCGCCGTTTTGTCCGCCTTCTTCATAGAGCCGGTAGGATTCTTCCAGCACATCGTCGATCGCATTGGCGATGTCATTCCATGTAGCAGTCGAGCCGCCGGCATCTTTATAGTCATTGAAAGCGTGATAATACGCCGCGTCCGCCGAAACCTGCAAATGCAGCCATGTGCCGCAGAACACGAACACAGCGGCAAACACGCTAATCAGCGACAATCCGCGTTTCAGCAGTCTTGTATGCATACAGAATGCACCCCTTTTCCATATTCAGTTTAAGTTGTCTAACAAAAATCAGTCTTGGCTAATTTGTGTTAGTTGATTCTAACCACAGGGATTTGAAACAGCCGTATCCAATCCTGAACACAGCTTCTTTTACCGTAATGTATTCTAGCACAAGCCGAAGAAAAAGTCAAGTGTTTTCGTTAGCCATGTCTAATTTTCATGATTCATGCCAAAAATCGGAAATGCTTAACTTTTGGTTTGTAGAAAACTGCTACGCCGGAAAATACTGTCAGGAATCAATCTATCATTTGATACCGGATGTACAGCAGTGAAGACAGCCCGCAAGCAGTTTTCTGCCTGTAAATTCACTTGA
>DMBA01000051.1:0-8275 GCA_003446315.1 Ruminococcus sp.
TTGTTGTAGTTGTATCGGTGGTCGTCGTGGTCGTGGTAGTCGTAGTGGTCGTAGTGGTCGTAGTAGTCGTAGTAGTCGTGGTGGTCGTGGTAGTCGTAGTGGTCGTAGTGGTCGTGGTAGTCGTAGTAGTCGTGGTAGTCGTAGTGGTCGTGGTAGTCGTAGTGGTCGTGGTAGTCGTAGTGGTCGTGTCAGCCGTTGTGGTCGTTGTGGTGGTGGACTGCGGCTCCGACGACGTTGTGCTCGTTTCCGTTACGGTCGATGTGGTGTCCGTAAAGGTCGTAGTCGTGGGTTCGGCGGTCGTGGTGGTGGTTTCGGCTGTTGTGGTCGTTTCGGGCGCGTCCAGATCGGTGTAGGTGTAACCGTATGTTTCGGCGTATGCCTTGGCGGTCGATGCGCCGTGTCCCGCTATGATACCGCTGTAACGTCCGCCGTTCGCGGTCGAATTGGAGATGGTATTGACATTGTTATAGATCTCGCAGGACGGATTTTCGATGGTGATGATATCCAGCTCCGTGCAATTGGAGAATGCGCTGTCTCCGATCTGTGTGACGCTTGCCGGTACAAGCACTTCATTGATCTGCGTACAGTTCGAAAATGCAAGCTGACCGATCGTTTCCAGATTGGACGGGAGTGTCAGCTCTGTAATGTTATAACAGTTTGCAAATGCGCTGGCATTGATGGTCGTCAGCGACTCCGGCAGCGTCAAAGTGCGTGCCTGATTGCAGTTGACAAATGCACTGGTGCCGATCTCTGTGACCTGATCCGGAATGATGATCTCGGTGAGCTGCATGCACGATGCGAATGCCGCCGGCGGGATCTCTTTCAGTGCTGCCGGAAGCTGTACCGTTTCCATGCGGGCACAGCCTGCAAATGCGCTCGGCCCGATGGTCGTGACGGAATCCGGGATCACCAGATGCTGGATCGCGGTTTTTCCTGTGAACGCGCCTTGTGCGATCTCTGTGACCGGAAGCCCCTCGATCTCTGCCGGAATCTCCAGCGGATCTGCCGGTGCGGAGCCGAGTCCGGTGATCTTGATGTGGTCGCCGGCATTCTCATACAAAACTGCGTCAGAGGCATCTGCGGTCACGGCGGATGCTTCCGCTGCTTCTGCCGCTTTTGCCGGTAAGACCGGCGAGAACATGGACAGTGCAAGTGATGCTGCACTTGCAAGGGCTAGTTTGCGGAAAAGTTTCATAACCATAATCCTTTCAGTATAATATTGATACTTACAGCATACCACAGAATTATGAATAAATCAAGTGAATAACAGAAACACCCCTTGATTTGACATCAAGGGGTGTATAATACATGTAGTATAATACAGAACGTATAGATTATTGCGGGTTGCCGCGCTTCTTTTGCATCATGCCCTCTGCGATTGCTTTGATGCCGGCACACAGAATGCCTGCAACCGGAAACAGAATCCATGTGATCTCCCAGCGGCCGGTCAGGAAGCTGATACCCAGATAAATTGCAACGGCGGTCAGCCAATATGCACGCATGATGTATTTGAGAAAGCCGTTTTCCAACTGCTTCTTTTCACGGGAATAATCGTCTTTTTCCAGCAGCTTCCCGAATCCGCCGTCAATTATGGCTGTGCGGACGATCAGGAATGTGCCCAGTGCGACCATCGCAAAAAAGATGCCGCCGGCATAATCCGAGAAAATGTGGTCTTCTCCGAAAATCGTTTCGGCCAGGATCATCGGGAGCGCGCTTGTGATGCAAAGTCCGATGCCGATCGTCAGGGACAGGATGTGCTGCATGTGGTGCTGCGCCTGCTGCTCCTTTACCATCCCGCTGACCCCGTATGCGGTGTCAATTGCTTCGTGCTCCAGATAATCAAACGGCTGATGCGTGATGCCGGATACAATAAACAGTGCGACACCTGCGGCAATCAGAATCATCATCAGGATGCTGCCGATGCCTTCCCCGATCTTCGGGATATGCTCCAGCATCACTGCGGGGATCACCGAACAGATGCAGCAGGCAACGCCCAGCGCGACCAGCAGCGCGTGGCGGCGGTTCGCTTTCAGAAAGGCATTCGCTTCTTCCATCGAAACAGGATGCAGCGGCGGCTCGGTCTGATCCGGGAGCGCCGGATTCGCTGCTTCTATATTCAAATCATCTTTTAACAATGTGTCGGTGCTGACACCGAATAATTCGGAAAGCATCAGGACACGATTCAGATCCGGCACGGACTGTGCGCCTTCCCATTTCGATATCGACTGACGGCTGACACCGAGTTTTTCGGCAAGCTCCTCCTGAGACATGCCCGCCTGCTTGCGCAGTGCAATCAGTTTGTCTGCGAAAATCATGATGTGTTCCTCCTGTGCATGAACGTTTTGTTTGGTTTGGGGTGTTTGCTGATTCCAATTATACGCCGATTTCCGATTGCTTGCAAGAAACTGCACTTTACAATTGCGCAACTGACAGTTGCAATTTTCGATTTTACGCGCTTTTTATGCGCAATCAGCAGAAACCGCGGTGGATCCATGCCGTGCACGCATCAAACCACTGTCCGCATACCGGATTGATCTGATATTCCGCTTTTGCCGTGCAGGCATCCGCAAGAGAAAGCCCGTGTACTCCCTGCGGAAAGAGATGCGATTCGAACGGGATGCCGTGTGCTGCCAGCGCTGAGAGATACAGCAGGCTGTTTTGCACCGGTACACTGTCATCATTGACGGTGTGCCACAGAAAACACGGCGGGGTATCTGCCGAAACCTGCTTTTCCAGCGATACTGCAATCGTATAGTTATTGTTAAAATCATTTGCGTATTCTTCGCCGACCAGATTGCGGATGGATCCGCGGTGCGCATATTCCCCTGCCGTTATCACGGGGTAACACAGGATATGCGCGTTCGGGCGGATCTTTTCTCCGCCGCCGAATATATCTGTCAGAAGCGGTCGGTTCCAATATACGGCAAGGCTGCCGGCAAGATGCGCCCCCGCAGAAAATCCCATGACCGCGATACGCGCCGGATCAATGTCATACGTCAATGCGTGCGCTCTGATATATGCGACTGCTGTGGCAAGCTCTAATAAAGCGGTCGGGAAACGGCGCTTGCAGCTATACCATAATATGAATGCCTGCACGCCGTGTCCGGCAAGCCGCATGCCCACCGGCACCGCTTCACGCTCTGAACAGAAATCATATCCCCCGCCCGGACAGATGATGACTGCCGGACGCTTCTTTTCCCCGATCTCTTTGGAATAAGGCAGCAGGATCGGCTGCAAAACTGCGGTGGATTCCGGTCTTTCGACATGCGCCTGCTCAAAAGGCGGTGCGATCGGAATGATCTGAGACATCATATGATTCACGCTCCTTAAAATCTTTAGGGTTTCATGAAGTTTTAATTGATATACTTGACTTTCCGTGTGCGCTGTGGTAGTATATAGCCAGTCAGGTAATCATGAGGATCGCTTGACAGCCTGTGGAAAGAAAGGGTGTTTATTTATGCGCTTTACAAAGCAAATTGTCGCTGTTGCCGTTGCAGCAGCTTTGGTTTCGGGCGGTGCGTTTTATTCCGTTTCCGGCTCGAATGTGCGGACACCGCAGCAGGTTTGCGCTGCCGGTATCGCTGATCTGAGAATCGAGGTGCACCCGGAAGGTGCTACAGTTTTAGAATGTAATCCGAACGCGAACGGTTTTCTCGAAGTCCCGCCGACCTATGATGATACGCCGGTCTGGGAGATCGCTGAAAATGCGTTCAAAGACTGCACGGAACTGACCGGCGTTTATCTGCCCCGCAGTATAGAGGTGATCGGTCAGGGCGCGTTCTTCGGCGCACACTCGCTGAGAAGTGTCGAGATCCCCGGCACAGTCGTTGAGATCCCGCCGAATTGCTTCGCAGACTGCCCGTGCCTGACAGAAGTAAGCATTGCTGACGGTACCAGAAAAATCGGCGATAATGCGTTCAGCGGCGCTACGAATATGCAGGCGATCGTCCTTCCTTCGACGGTTGAGTATATCGGCAGAAATGCCTTCATGGGCTGCGATTTGCTCCATACACTTGAGATCCAGAATCCGGATTGCCTGCTCAATGATCTTGGCTGTCAGCCCGGCTGTATTCGCGGTCATGTCGGCAGCACGGCAGAACGCTTCGCAAACGGCAATAATATCCCGTTTGTTGCAATTGAAGATGTTCAGACTCCGGAAGAACCCCTGTTCTGCGATGCGGACGGTGACGGCGAGATCTCTGCAATGGATGCACAGTATGTCCTGAATTATTACAGCGAATCCATCGTCGGCAATAACCCGTCCTGGCGGGAGATCACCGGCAATCCCAATGCACCGGAATAATCGAAAGGTATTGCAGAAGCGATGATTGATATTGGGCTTCGCCCCATTGTGAATCCATCGGAGATACCATTATAATATCAGCATCCCGTTCTTTTGTGGAATGGGATGCTTTTATTATATCTGATACATATTCGTTCTGTCAAGCGGTTTTCAGGATTTCCTGCGATTTGCCGATTTGCTGCTTTGATTCGATTTTTTCTGCGCGGTGTGTTGCTTTATTTCTGTTTCTGTGTTATAATAGTATCAATTATACGAAAGCAGGTTTGATAGCATGAGAATCCGTTTCAAAAAATGGGCGCGTCCGGAGATCGCTGCTTCGGCGATCTGTGTGGACGACGCAAAGGCAATGCGCGGGAAATGGCGAACCGATGCGCATTTTGCAGATAATGAAAAGCCGTTTTATGTCGAATTAGGCTGCGGAAAGGGCGGCTGGATCTCGCAGGCGGCGGTTCTGCATCCGGAATGCAATTTCCTTGCACTGGATATCAAATCCGAAATGCTCGGTATGGCAAACCGGAAAGTGCTCGCTGCATTTGAGAAAGCACAGCGTGAACCCGATAATGTCAGATTGGCTATTATCAATATAGAACATATCTCTGAGGTGCTCTGCCCGGAAGACCGCGTCGATCGCATCTATATCAATTTTTGCAATCCGTGGCCGAAGGAAAGCCATAAAAAACGCCGCCTGACCCATCCCAGACAGCTTGGGCAATATGCCGCTGTGCTGCGCGGCGAACTCCACTTCAAAACCGATGACCCCGATCTCTTTACAGAGTCGATCACCTATTTCGAGGAGTCCGGCTGGGAGATCCTGACCAAAACATTCGATCTGCATGCAGATGAGCCTGCCGATAATATCCGGACAGAGCATGAAAATATGTTTACGGAAATGGGCAAACCCATCCATTTCCTGATCGCAAAACCGCCGGTTGGGGCTTTCGGTCAGCCCGTTCCCGCTTTTGATGACGAACTGCGGGAGATCCGCCGGCAAAAAGCTGCCGCCAAGTCGGAAGGAGCAATGCCAGATGACCAGACAATGGAGATGGAACAGTAAATCCAACCGCGCTTATCTGCATGTCGGGATCGGGATGCAGGATGCCGTCGGTGCGCCGCAGCCAAGCGAAGCGATCCCCTTGCAGGAAGGGCTTCGGCTGCTCGTTTCCAAGGGGATTGACCGGATCTGGGCTGTCGTGCTGATTACCGCTTTTTTGCGCCTGATTACCAGAGACAGCCGGAAAAGAAGACGGCTGAACCGAAAACGCCGCCGGCTTTCGAAATCATGAAAGGATGTTGAACTATGATGCAAAACAGTGTGCTGATCCGAAATGTCAGAGCTGTCGATCAACTGCGGGATGCTGTCTGTGATCTGCTGCTCGCTGACGGCGTGATTGCTAAGATCGGACAGAACCTGACCGATGATGCGGAGATCGTGATTGACGGCTCGCATCTCGCTGCAATGCCCGGTCTGTTCGATATGCATGTGCATTTCCGCGATCCCGGACAGACCCATAAAGAAGATCTCCACACCGGATGCTGCGCCGCACTTGCGGGCGGTGTCACGGGTGTGCTCTGTATGCCGAATACAACACCCGCTATGGACAGCCCCGAACTGGTGCGCGATATTCTGCACCGCGCAGAGGCAGAAGCCGTCGATGTCCACCAGACAGGCTGCCTGACGATGGGGCTGAAAGGACAGACACTGGCTGACTATGAAGCACTCAAAAATGCCGGCGTGACTGCCCTTTCCGATGACGGCAGACCCGTTCCGACTGCCGAAATGATGGAAGCTGCCCTTGCAAAAGCAAAAGCTGCCGGTCTGCCCGTTGTTTCCCATTGCGAAGACCTCGCCATCATTGACGGCGGTATCATCAATAAAGGCGCTGTTTCGGAGCAGCTCGGTGTGAAAGGAATGGACAGACGCTCCGAAGATTCCATTACCGAACGTGATCTGCAATGCGCCCTGAAAACCGGCGCACAACTCCATATCTGCCATGTTTCGACCCGCGGCAGCACCGATGCCGTCCGGAAAGCAAAAGCTGCCGGCGGCGCTGTCACCTGTGAGACAGCACCGCATTATTTCCTGCTCACAGATGAGAAATTGCTGGCGCGTGATGCCGATTACCGCATGAATCCCCCGCTTCGCACACCCGATGACGTTGCTGCGATCAAAGAGGGTATCCTCGATGGTACCATCGACTGCATTATTACAGACCATGCGCCCCATGCCGCTTCCGAAAAAGCCGATTTCCTCAAAGCACCGAACGGCGTTGTCGGGCTGGAAACGTCTCTTGCGGCTACATTGACCGCTTTCTATCATACCGGATTGCTCGGTCTTCAGGATATCGTGCGGCTGATGAGTGACAATCCCCGCAAGATCCTGCATTTGCCGGTGCGTACCCTCTCCGAAGGTGCGCCGGCTGATCTCATCCTCGTCGATCCCGACCGGAAATGGACGGTCGATCCTGAAAAACTGCATTCCAAATCGCATAATACAGTCTTCAAGGGAATGACATTTACCGGAAAGGTGTTGAAAACGATTGTCGGCGGAAAGATCTGCTTCGATGCCGACAAGGACGAAATCTTATGAAACTACAACCAAAAAACGGCAGAGTCTCTGCAAACGGCGGGGAAGCCGATTATATCTGTTTCGGCAGCGGTCCCCGTCCGCTGATTATTCTGCCCGGTGCCGGTGACGGATTTCGCACAGTGAAGGGGCTTGCACTCCCGATGGCACTCTTTTTTCACGATTTTGCAGAAGAATACCGGGTCTATATGTTCAGCCGCAGAGTCGATATCCCGGATGGCTTTACCACTGCCGATATGGCGGATGACCTCGCTGCTGCGATGGATGCGCTCCGGATCTCCGCTGCCAATGTGCTCGGTGTTTCGCAGGGCGGCATGATTACACAGCAGCTTGCGCTCAGACATCCCGAAAAAGTGCGCAAAATCGTGCTTGCCGTGACTGCTTCCCGCCCGAATGATATCATGCGCTCTGCCATCCCGAAATGGATCGAATGGTCGAAAGAAGGCAAATATGAGGAGATCATGCTCGATACTGCTGAGCGCTCCTATACCGGAAAATATCTCGAAAAAAGTCTGCGGCAGAATAAATGGGCAGGAAAACTGACAAAACCAAAGGACTATACCAGAGCGATCCGGATTATGGAATCCACTTTGACACATGATGTCTATGACGAATTGCCGCGCATCACCAACCCGACACTGGTCATCGGTGCCGGAAAAGACCGCATTGTGGGTGTGGATGCTTCAAGGGAAATGACTGCGCAGATCCCGCACAGCAAATGCTTTATCTACCCCGATTTCAGCCACGGCGTTTATGAGCAGGCTCCCGATTTTTATGAGCGCGTGCGGGCGTTTATCGCAGATTGATAAGGAAAGGAAGTTGATCTTATGCCAGCCAGAAAAGCACCGCCCCCCATTATCTTTCCGCCCCCGATGGAACCGCATCGCCGCAGACGGAAACGGCGGCAGTCCCCGACCGAAAAACTGAAACGGAAAATCGCTAAAGTGACCGGCATCCCGACAACTTCTGCCGGCAGAAAACGAAAGGCGGAACGGCTGGTCTGTGATTTCCTGATCGACCGGCTCGATAAACTCGATCATAAGTAATCCTGTAACCGCAAAAAATGTGAAAAGGAGATTCGCCATGAATGATATCATCAAAGCAATGAAAGAACGCAGAAGTGTCCGCGCTTTTCAGCCGGAACTCCCCAAAAAAGCCGATCTCGAACAGATCGCAGAGGCAGGGCTTTATGCGCCAAGCGGTATGGGCTTGCAGGCGGTGAAAACCATCGTCATCACCAATCCGGAACTGCGCGGGAAACTCGCTGAGGCAAACCGTAAGATTGCCGGTCTGCCTGAGGGCGCGGATCCTTTTTACGGTGCACCTGCGATTTTTGTCGTGCTGGCGGATAAAAACTGCGTCACACATATCTATGACGGCAGCCTTGT
>DMBA01000051.1:8425-15700 GCA_003446315.1 Ruminococcus sp.
GAGGACGATGCATGGAAACAGCTTTTGCGGGATCTGAACGTGGAAGGCGAATGGGAAGGCATCGGACATTGCGCGGTCGGTTATCCCGCCTGCCCGGTTCCGGATCCGGCTCCCAGAAAAGACGGCAGAATCCTCTGGGTGGAATAAAGATCCGCTGTTTCGGCGCTTTACCGAAACCGCTGTCGATATATATGAAATAAAGGAGATATGGTTATGAAAGAACTGTTACAGCTTCTGAAACAAAATGCTCGCCTGAGCAATGCGGAACTCGCCGCCATGCTCGGCACAACCGAGGAAACGGTTGCAAAACAAATCACGGAACTGGAAGAATCCGGCGTGATCCGCGGATACAGCGTCATCGTGGATGAGGAGCTTGCCGACAGCGATGCTGTCTCGGCATATATTGAGCTGAAAATTACCCCGCAGCCCGATTGCGGATTTGATGAACTGGCGCGCCTGATCTCCGGCTTTGATGAGGTGGAATCTGTAACACTGATGTCCGGCGGCTTTGATCTCGGCATTACTGTCACCGGTACCGGCTTGAAACAGATCGCCGGTTTCGTTGCGCAGCGCCTTGCAACGCTCGACGGTGTCCTCTCGACCAGAACCCATTTTGTGCTGAAACGCTATAAGGAAAAAGGCATTCTCATTCAGGATGAACCCAGTGATGAAAGAGGTGTATACCTGTGAATTATCAAGAACTGATGTCGCAGCGGGCACAGGCAATTGCACCTTCTCCGATCCGCCGCTTCTTCGATCTGGCGGAAACAATGGAGAATGTCATTTCCCTCGGTGTCGGTGAACCGGATTTCCGCACGCCGTGGCCGATCCGTTCCGCTGCCATCTCCACCCTCGAACGGCAGGCGATCTTCTATGGCGCAAATTCCGGCTTGCTGGAACTGCGCCGCGAGATCTCCCACTTTATGCAGCGCCGCTATAATCTCAGCTACTGTCCCGATAATGAGCTGCTCGTGACCATCGGCGGCTCGGAAGCGGTCGATCTTGCATTCCGCACGCTGATTAACCCCGGCGATGAAGTGCTGGTCACGGAGCCTTGCTTTGTCTGTTATGCGCCGCTGGTTTCTATGGCGGACGGCGTGCCGGTCTCCCTGCCTACAAAAGAAGAAAATGAGTTTCGCCTGACAGCAGCAGAACTAAAGGCTGCGATTACGCCCAAAACAAAGCTCATCATCCTCTCTTATCCCAATAACCCGACCGGTGCCATCATGCGGCGCGAAGACTATGAAGCACTTGCAGAAGTGCTCCGCGATACCAATATCTTTGTGCTCTCGGATGAGATCTATTCGGAAATGACTTACGGTACCAAACATGTTTCAATCGCTGAGATCGACGGCATGCGCGAACGCACGATCGTGGTCAACGGTTTTTCCAAGACCTTTGCGATGACCGGCTGGCGGCTCGGCTGGATGGCTGCGCCCCCTGAGATCATCGCAGAAGCAAGAAAGATCCATCAGTATGCGATCATGTGTGCACCGATGGTCAGCCAGCGTGCCGCCATCGAAGCGCTCAAACACTGTGACGGCGAAGTGGCGCATATGATCGAGGAATATGACCACCGCCGCCGCTTCCTGCTGGAACGCTTTGCGGAAATGGGATTGCCATGTTTCCCTGCACAGGGTGCGTTTTATCTGTTCCCCAGCATCGAAAATACCGGAATGGACAGCGAAACATTCTGCGAACAGCTCTTGCAGGAAGAACATGTCGCTGTTGTGCCGGGTTCTGCATTCGGTGAAAGCGGAAAGAATAATCTGCGTATCTCCTATGCCTATTCGCTGAAACATCTTGCGGAAGCTGCAAACCGTATGGAGCGTTTCCTGCAAAAACACTGTAAATAAAAAAATCAGCCATGGGTGCACTGTGCCGAAAACAGTGCGCCTATGGCATTTTTGCTGTGATATAAAAAACCGCTGCTCTTCATGCGAAAAGCAGCGGTTTTGTCTCGATTCAGACCAATCAGCTAGCCTTGTTCAGAAGTCTCATGAGCTGGGACTTCTTTCTTGCAGCGTTGTTCTTGTGCAGGATGCCCTTTGCGCAAGCCTGATCGACACGCTTGATTGCATAGCGGATGACTGCGGTACGGTCGGTGCCGCCGATATATGCCTTCTTCATTGCGGTCTTCAGTTCGGACTTTGTCGCTTTGTTGCGTGCAGCACGAATCTTGTTGGTCTTATCTCTTTTCTCAGGGGTCGGGCGCTTCTTCGGTGCGCTGTTCTTTGCAGTTGCCATGATCTGTAACTCCTTTTCTTGTCTGCAAAATGCAGATTTTCAGAATAATTCCGGAAAAGCGGCATACAGTAAATACAGAATGATTATGGCGGGATCACTCTGCTGCGCGGGTGGGGACCGCTTACATTACATGCTGCCAAACCAACTAATATTATATCAGGATTTTTTCAAAAATGCAAGATGGCAAAATGCGGAATTTTCATCCGTTTTTACACGCTTTTTCAGCAGGATGCACAATCAATCGGACGGGTTCTGCCGGAACTGCCGCTGCATGCGGATGACATCGGGATGATGAGGTGGAGTTTATGTATCAACGCACAGATTTGGCACTGGAATGCGTGCAGGATCATGAAAAATATGACGGCATTTCCCTGAAACAGCGCGGAGATGCCTTCCGCATTACGGAAATCGACATTGATTCGGATGCGCACGGCGCTGCCATCGGGCGCGGAAAGGGCAAATATCTGACGCTGGAGCAGCTCAATCTGCACCATACCGGTGCCGCACTCCGCAGACAGGTGACGGAATTGGCAGGCGAACTGCGTACACTGCTGCCGGACGGCGCGGTGCTCGTGGTCGGATTGGGCAATGCGGATATTACGCCCGATGCGCTCGGCCCCGAAACTGTTAATCAGGTGCTTGCAACCAGACATCTGCGGCAGGAATTGCAGGAAAATGATCCGGATACGGCGTTTTTGCGCGGGCTGCGTCCGGTCAGTGTGCTGGCAAACGGCGTGCTCGGGCAAACCGGAATCGAAACAGCAGAGCTCATTTCTTCCCTGCGCAATACCGTGCAGCCTGCCGGCGTGATCGCTGTGGATGCACTCGCCTGCTCGGATCTGCACAGGCTCGGGACAACCATCCAGATCTCGGATGCAGGCATCTCGCCCGGCAGCGGTGTGCATAATAAACGGGCGGAACTGAGCCGGCGGACACTCGGCATCCCGGTCATTGCCATCGGTGTGCCGACAGTCGTGGATCTGCATACCATGGTGCGGCAGACCGTCGGGGCGGATCTGCATGATACGCCGAATATGATGGTCACGCCGCGGAATATCGACCAGTTGCTGCATCATGCGGCAAAGCTCATTGCAATGAGCCTGAATCTTGCTTTGCAGCCGCATTTCTCATATGAAGATGCAGAAGCCGTGTGAATCCGGCTCGATTTGAGGGGGTATCAATGTGCTGACCAGTGTTTTGCGTGTGATGATCCTGTATCCGATCGTCATTTTCGGGATCCGGCTGATGGGAAAACGGCAGATCGGGGAATTGCAGCCCACCGAATTGGTCGTGACGATGCTGATTTCCAATATTGCAACGCTGCCGCTGGAAGATCAGAATCTGCCGCTGTTGACCGGCATCGTGCCCATGCTGCTGCTGATCTGCTTTGAGGTGCTGCTTTCGTGGGGCGTGCTGAAATGCCGGAAACTGCGGCATTTGGTTTCCGGTACGCCGCAGATCATCATCCGGAACGGTAAACCCGATCAGCAAGTGATGAAAAATCTGCGGTTTTCTCTGGAAGACCTGATGACGGCGCTGCGCGGACAGGGAATCTTCGATCTGAGCACGGTGCAGCTTGCACTGGTGGAAACAAACGGACAAGTCTCTGCTTATCAGATGGCGGATGCAAGACCTGCCACCTGCGGCGATCTGAATTTGCAGGTGCCGAATGACGATCCGCCGGAAGTGGTGATCGCTGACGGCAGCATCAATGCGGAAGGTATGCGGACAATCGGGTTTACGCCGGCACGTTTGCGGCAGGTGCTCCGGCAAAAACATCTGACGGAAGCGGATGTGTTTTTGCTGACCGCCGATGCAAACGGCGTTTGCAGCCTGATCCGGAAAGGAGAAAATGCGTGAAAAATGTGCGGATCCAAATTGCATGCGGTGTGCTTTGCGGCATCTTGCTGCTCACCGGATGGTCGGTTGCTGCCGTCCGGCGCTGCTGCTCTGACCTCATGCGCCATACAGATGCCGTTCTTGCGGCACCGGATGATGCCGTTTTGCAGCAGCTTTCGGCTCTGGAAAAAGACTGGGAGAAAAACCGGCTGCTTCTGCGCTTTTTTATCCCGAATCAGCAACTGATCGAGATCAACGCGGAGATCATGCAGCTTCGGGCGCATTTTACTGAGCAAAGCGACGAAATGCAGGCGGGTCTTTATGCCGTGCGGGCGGATCTGGAATGGCTGCGGCGACAGGAATTGACCATCTTCTGACCGGTTCCTTTGAAATTGCCACTTGCATAATTATGCGTTTTATGGTATACTGAATATGGGGTAGCCTGTCCTTTCATACAGCATCCCCTATTTGCGGTATGATAAACGCAGAACATATAGAAATGAGGTCGATCCATAAATGAAACTGGTCTTTGCAGTCGTAAACGGTGATGACAGTGCTGCTGTTTCCAAGGCACTTTCCAAAAACGGTTTTCGTGCAACGAAGCTCGCATCATTCGGCAGCTTTTTAAGCTCCGGTAATACAACGTTCCTGATCTGTGTGGAAGAAGATCAGGTGGATGCGGTGATCGGCATTGTGCAGCAAAAATGTCACCACAGAAAGCAGTTTGTGCCCAATACCCCTTCCTACGGCTCTCCGCTGACCGGTCAGATGCCGACAATGCCCCTGGAAGTGCCGGTCGGCGGTGCAACGGTCTTTGTGACCAATATTGAACGGTTTGAAAAGCTGTGAGCACTTTGCCGCAAATCGCCGGTAATCAAGCGCTGCTTTCCGAACTCCGCCTGATGCGGCAGCAGAATCATTTGCCGCATGCCCTGCTGCTGCACGGTGAACGCGGCTGCGGAAAGAAATTGCTGGCGAAATGGTTTTCAATGCTCGTGCTCTGCGAAAATGCCGGCGATGCCCCGTGCGGTACTTGCAGAAGCTGCCGGCTTGCTGCCGAAGATCAGCATCCGGATGTCATGATCGCACAGCATTCCGGAAAACGCATGGGGTTCTCTGTGGAAACAGTGCGTGAGATCCGCAAGGAAGCCGGCGTTTTGCCGAATAACGGCGACATGAGAGTGTTTGTGTTCCCCGATGCCGACGGCATGAGCGTGCAGGCACAGAATGCTTTGCTCAAATCCGTTGAGGAGCCGCCTGCGCATGCATGTTTTGTCTTTACTGCGGAAACCATCGGTGCATTGCTGCCGACGCTGCTTTCCCGTATGACAGCGGTGAATGTGTTCCCGGTCTCTGCCGGCGAATGCGCGGAAGCACTCGTGCAGCGCGGCTATGACGGCGATGCGATTCAGGCTGCCGTTTCGCATTATGAAGGCAATATCGGGAAATGTATCGCTTATCTGGAAGATGAAAATGCGCGTCAGGCAGCGGAATCTGCTGCGGCGCTGACGGCTGCGCTCGCTTTGCAGAATGAATATGAGCTGCTGCGGCTCCTGACGGCTGCGGCTTCTGATAAAGATCAGCTAAAGCGCGTTTTGCTGCTGCTCGATGCGCAGCTTCGGGATGCATCGGTCATGAAGCTCAATGCGCATTTGCAAAGACTCGGATGCGACCGCAAAACAGCAGAAGCACTCTCTGCGCGGCTGACTCCGCGCCGGACTGTGAAAATGCATGATGCGATCCTGGAAGCACTTGCCGATCTGGAAGGAAATGTCGGTGCTGTTTTGACTGCGACTGCCCTGTGTACGGTGCTCGCAGAAGCCTGATGACCTTGAACGGGGGGATCTATATGACGATTCGTGATATTTTACAGCGGTTCTATCAATTGGATGCTGCAAATGGCTGCACGGATGCGGATTTGCATGCAATGGAAGCAAAATTCGGAAAACTCCCTGCCGTATTGACGCAGTTTTATCAGTGCTGCGGCGGGATCGGAGAAAAGCTCTCCGTTCAGGATACATGGATCATGCCGGAAGATTTTCGTGCGCAGCCGGCATTGCTGGAGAAGCCTTTTCTGATGCTCCTGAATGAGAATCAGGGTGTTTATTGCGCAGCGATCCGGCTCGGGGATCTGGAACAGGATGATCCGCCGGTGTTTGTCTCGGATGATCTGGGCGAAAACTGGATGCCTTGTGCAGATACACTTTCTGATTTTTTGAAGGCTTTCCTGATCTATCAGGCGGTTTTTGCGTTCCCCTGCGCGGCTGAGGACTTTTCTGTTTTAGACGCGGATGCGTTTCAGAATATGCAGCAGCGCCTGACAAAATTCCCGTTTGTTGTCCGGAACTGGTTCGGTACCATGCACCTCTTTCAGGATGCGCCGGACAGTGCGGCGTTTGCACTGGAATCGGACGGGGAATTTCAGGTGCTCTATGGTGCGGTGCAGGCGGAAAGCGCCCGTGCACTTGCGCAAAAGCTCGATGATCTCGGTGAACCGATGTGAACAGCGGTCAGATTCGGGCGCGAAGTTAGACTGGATGGTAAAAATATGATTGAAGTGATTGGTGTTAAATTCAAAAGCGGCGGTAAAATGTATTATTTTGCGCCGGGTGATTTGAATCCCGCTGAGGGCAGCTATGTCGTTGTGGAAACTGCACGCGGCCCGGAATGCGGTGAGGTCGCAGCACGGCGGCATGCGGTTCAGGATGAGAGCATTACGGCTCCGCTGAAACCCATTCTGCGGCTCGCTACCGAAGAAGATATGCAGATTTTAGAGAAAAACCGCGCTTATATGGCGGAAGCAATGAAGGTTTGTGAAGAACGCATTGCTGCACGCAATCTGCCGATGCATCTGGTGGATGTGGAGTGCGGTTTTGATACAAATAAACTGATCTTTTATTTTACGGCGGAATCCCGTGTGGATTTCCGTGAACTGGTGAAAGATCTTGCACTCGCCTTCCATGTTCGCATTGAACTGCGGCAGATCGGCGACAGAGATGAAGCAAAATTATTGGGCGGCATCGGCATTTGCGGCAGAGAATTTTGCTGCAAAGGCTATCTCAATAATTTCCAGCCGATCTCGATCAAAATGGCGAAGGAACAGGGGCTTGCACTCAATCCTTCCAAGATCTCCGGCGCTTGCGGCAGATTGATGTGCTGTCTGCGCTATGAAAGCCCCGTCTATGAGGA
>DMBA01000051.1:15790-16959 GCA_003446315.1 Ruminococcus sp.
AAGCTCACGCCGAAGGTCGGTTCAACGGTCATTCTGCCGGGTTCGCCCCCGATCCGGGCGTATGTCATGGAAGCGAATCTGGTCACCGGTATGCTGCGCGTGAAGCCCGAAAACTCTGATGTGCCTATGAGCGTCAGCAGAGACAGCGTGGAGCGCTTGCAGGATAACAGCCGCCGGATGACGAAAGAGGATCTGCGGAATAAGATCAGTGCAGCGCCGCAGAAGCCCGCTGCCGCGGAATCTCCCAAGCAGCAGACTGCACAAACGGATCCGCAGCCGCCGAAGGAAAAACAAAAACCGGAACGGAAACAGCGGGATCGGCAGCAAAATCAGCAAAATGCCCCCAAACAACAGAAATTTTCCGAAAACAGACGGCAATCGGAAAAGTTTGCCGAAAAACAACAGGAACCAAGACAATCTGCCGAAAAAACGACTGCTTCTGCATCGAATCTGCATCCCGAATTCGGTGAGAACAGACAGCCGAAAACCAATCCGGCTCCGCAGCCGAAACCCGTTCGCCGTGCGCAGCCGCTGGATGATATGGACTTTACGGAGCATCGCGCTGTTGTGGAGCATCCCGAACGCGCTGCACAGCAGAATCATACACAGAATCATCCGCAGCGGAAACAGGACGGCAATAACAGAAGATATCATAAAAACGGTCAGAATAACCGCAGATACCCGAATCATCGCGGAAACCGCAACCCGAATCAGGGCGGACAGAAATCTGATCCGAAGCCGCAGGACTAAAGGAGTGTTCAAATATGGTGCATCATATCGTCATGTTCCGTTTGCAGGATACAAACGGAAAAACTGCGCAGGAACTTGCATTTGAGGCGAAAGCGTTGGCGGAAAAGCTGCCGGAGACCGTTGAGAGCATCCGCGGGATGCAGGTCTGCGTCAACAGCGAGGCGGCAGATCAGACGAATTATCATATTGCGCTGATCTGTACGTTCGATGACTATGCAGGGCTTGATGCCTATCAGAATCATCCGGATCATAAAGCATTCGGAAAGTTTATTGCAGGGATCCGCGCAGAAGGCGGCAGAGCGTGCATTGATTATGAGGACTGACCGCTTCCCCTGCCGAAAACTGATAAAAAAGTGGATTGAGGGGGCTTCAAAAAGCTCCCTCAAAATTTTTGGGGCTAAGAACTTTTGGGGTGGTTT
>DMBA01000219.1 GCA_003446315.1 Ruminococcus sp.
TCCAGCCGTGACAGCGATTTCGGGCTATGCTTGGTCTGATGTACTGTCCGGCTGCTTTTGTTTTCGGCAGTCGGTTCTGCATGAATCCGGCGGGGCTCGTCCGCTCTCAGTCAGCGGCAGCAGATACAGAATGCTGAATGTGACAACCGATGCAAGCAGCATCGTCACAAAGAAAATGATTATGTGTTTCGTGTGCTTATCCATTGGAAGCTCCTTTCAGGTACAGATTTGAAAAAGAAAAGCCGCCCTGCACTTGACCGCCGTGCTTCGATATGATCTGTGAAAAACTATTTGAACGCGCGGTATAGAAATCAATGTCAGAACGGATATATATTGAACTTTCTTTTTCAATTCGTAAGTAGACATGGGTACTGAATATAGAGATGCATTTCAGGGACTACCCCATACAGCAGAACGCACCTCCGGACAGATGCGGCAGAGCGCAGCAGGGTGATACATGATAATATCTGCTTGCTCCGGAGCACTCCGCATCTTAGGCATCTGTGCGCGGATATGCCCGACCTCAAACCGCACGATCGAATAGTGGTTGTCTACATAGACGCGCCGGTTCTCCTTTGATCTGCGCTGGATCCGGACGATCAGTCCGAGCTCCACCAGTTCCCGAATCGTCTGTATTACGCTCTCACGCTTCATACCGATCTGTTCAGCAATGTCATTGTAGCTATTCCAGCAGTCATGCAGCACCGTGCTGAATGACTTGCAGAGGAACAGATACACGAGCATCTGACGCGGCACAAGCATTTCGAAAATGTGACGATCAACCATGAAAAAGCCGTTGTCCGTCGGGTGCTTTGTGACCGCATACCAGTATGTGCCTCTGTGTCCGTTTGCCTTATACTGCCGTTCCAGATAATCAACCAGCCCCTTTTCCCGGAGCCGGTCGATTGTTTTTGCGACTGTAACGGGTGATCTGATACCGCAGTTTACCGCGATTGTGCGCTGCTTGACTGTCACAATACTGTCGCCTTGCAGTGTGAATCCGGAAGCCGGAAGGCTGCACAGATAAGCGTAAACGCTCAGTTCCTGCGCGTTGAGTCCCAGCTCGAAGATGTGATTGCTTAACCGAAACAGGCTCACTGTGTAGCCTCCTTTCTGAATAATGGTTGACTTTTTATGATTGCTTTGTTATAATGGCGATAAAGAAGGCGTAAATAGCTCTGCGATTGTTATTGTAGGAGCGAACCCGAGTTCGTAAGACGAATTTTAAAAGGAGAGTGTAACAGTGCCGAAGAGAATTCGAATAATACTTGAGTATGGCTGCTATCCTGTCTGGTTGTATGATGATGATGGTGGTGTAATTGCTACCCGTTTGCCGGATGAGTTGTGCGACGATATCGAGCTGGATGCTAAATTTCGTAGCCTTCAGGCGAGATACAAGGCATTATTCATCAATAATGAGCAAGAGTTTTCATTTGTTGGTTTTCAGCGCGAATCGGAGTATGAAAAGTTTTGCTCTGATTGGAACAATACGGTTAGTGAATTCATAGCGAAGCTCAACGGCAAGTACGTCATGCATCTTGATATCAGATTCGATAAAGTATAAATCGGGGATAGGTTTGCTATAATGAGAGAAGCAGTAATCAATAGAAAGGAGCGAACGCTGTGAGTATTCAATATTTCCGTGACGAACTCATCGACATTCTGAAAAATAGGGACTTTTCCAAACTAGCGTTCCGCAAGCTCGACAACGAATTTCCTTATGCATACTGCATTCTTTTTACGACCGGCACATCCGCTGATGAAGACGAAGCATTTGCGAATGGCACACCCGATTTTGTCGAAGTATCCGTTAACACCCCTGACAATAAGATTTCTGACGAAACAGCGGACCGGATGATTGATGTGCTGGAGCATCTGGATGAATGTATCCAAAGGGCATACGACTGGATGAGCAAGCATGACCTGCCCTATGCGTGGCTGCTTAAGAAGGAATATCCCATGTGCGAGCTGGATTTTGGTGTCGCTTCCATTGAGCCTCGCAGCAAAAAAAAGGCCGGCGGCAGTTTTTCACTTATCTTCGATATGCCGGGATCTGAAGATAATCCCTGGCATTGTGACGTTTGGTTCCATTACGATGATATGCAGCCGTACAAGAGCGAAAAAGATCTCTGGTAAATGCAACCGTTTGAGATGCATCAACAGCCTCATCACAGAACCGGATAACCGTCCAGCAAACGGTTATCCGGTTTCCTTTTTCAGCCTCATTCGGATTCATCGGCAGCAGTATCACCGGTATTCTCGCTGTAGATGACCTTTGCCTCTTCTGCGAGTTCCTGTGCCTGTTCCGGGGTACCCTGAAGCATAGTAATCAGCTGTTGCAGGCTGAGCCCGGTCAGTGCATCACCTGCTTGTTCAAAAAAGTCCAGCAGCTTATTGATCCGCTCGGTCGTCATTTCGTTTCCGCTGCTGCTCAGCAGCTTCACGCGCTGCATCAGCTCCTGCTGCCGGATCTCAGCGCAGACATCGTTCAGCTGTTTGATGAGCTTTCGGTCTGCGTTGTTCTCCGCCTGAAGTTTCAGGATTTTCTGTTCCCGCTTCGCAACCGCAGCTTTGCGACGTTCAATGGCCTGCTGCGCACCGCGCAGGGTGTAGTTTTTGGCAACCGGAGCAGGGATGTCTGCCGGTTCCTTTTCCGCTTCTTCGACCACATGGTTTCTTTTCTTCTCATTCATTGTTCTCCTCCGCAATCGTTTTTACAAGCAAATCCGAGATTTTCTCCGGATATGCAAGACTTCCCTGATCGTCACCGAACACGCCATTTTCCCCGAACATGAAAGAGCCGGTATAGATCTCTTTCGGGTTCACGGGGCTGACAGTGTTTTTATTCAGCACGGTCAGGATGTTTTCCTGGTAATACGCATACGCCGGTGCCAGCCGCACCGTATCATCAAAGGATGACCGTGTTTTCTGCCCGATTACCTTGAAATCTGCCCGGGACACGCAGTTCATAATCGTATGTCCATTGTGACTGCTGCCGTCCTCCGCAATGATGCCGCCGACTGTACCGGCTTTGATGCACTCGACACGCTCTGCGTCCTTGAATTCACCGCAGGAGAAATCCAGCTCATTGCAGTAACAGTTAGAGATTAGTGCGCCCTCAGCATCGGTCGTTCCTTCTGCGGCAATACCGCCCGCAGCTGTCTCTGTTTTCAGGATAATGTTCCTTGCAAGGCATCCCTGAATACTGCCGCCGTAACAGTCCGGCAGCTCGCGTCCTTTTGCGTCATACGCTCTTGCTCCGGCAGCAGAACCGACCACGCCGCCAGCGTTGAAGATATTGCCCTGTGCGGAATAATAATAGACTGCGGAATCCGTAACAGACGCAGGCTTGCCGGAGATTCCGCCGCAATAGAGATAATAGTCCGGCAGTTCATTGAAAAAGCCGAAGTCTGTCACATAGCAGCCGTCGATCTGACCGCCGATACCGGTAATCGCGCCGATGCAATGCTCCGCGTGTTTGGTCGGCTCTATGGGTTCTTCTTCCGGTTCGATGATATTTCCGTCCTCGTCATACTCGATCACATCCGGCGGCACAACCTCCATCGTTGTGACCGCAGGCTGTTCTTCATCGGCTTTCGGTTCCGGCAGCTTCACAGTAATTGACGAATGCGACACCGAACAATGCTCAATGACCGTTTCGCCGGTCTCATATTCTTTCTCATCCTCCGAGAGATAGTGGTAGTTGTATGCCGTACATACCAGAAAGCCGTAATCTTTGTATTCGTCTGACACAATCGCGGAATTCCGGATATTTACATTTTGGATCACCGCCCCGGATACCGTTTCAAACAACGGCGCATCCAGATTTTCAATGAGGTAACCTCCGCCGTCATATTCAAAATGCTCAGAATCCGGATCTGCTTTCAGCTCATTGACCGTGCGGATCGGTGTATGCGAAGCCCAGACCGGAAAGGCAATGTCCGCAGTCTGCATGAAATAACCGCGTGCCTTTTCCTCGCTCATCAGTTCCAGCTGATCGAAATAGTCAATGCGGTACGGATCATCGCGTGTGCCTGAACCGCCGCCGTATTTCACCAGCACGCGGTACAGTTTGGTATCCGCAGTAAAGTCATACGCCTTTCCGCCGAAATACTCAATCTTTTTGCCGTTTGGATCAGATGTAAATCCCCACGAATAACCGGGAACATGGGTGAAAAAGTCGGTCTTGTCAAATTCCGGCAGCAGGATGTTTGCTTTGCCCTTGATGACTGCGCCCTTGAGCTGTAAGTCCTCAACCGGCACGGCGGAATAGCTGCGGTCAATCGTGACCGTGATCTGTTCGGCATTGTCCGCGACCTCGTCCTGTTTCGGAATAATGAGACCGTCTTCCGCGACATTCACAGATTCCGCAGGCAGCTCTGATACAGAAGTACCGCGCCCGAAGCTCTTACCAACCGCAAACGCCGCCATAGAAAACAGCATCACGCCGCCCGCAACAGCTAGGAACAGAACCGGCGATTTCTTCCGTTTCCGGACGATCTCACCGGTCTTTTTGTCGCGTTTTTCGTTCCGGTCGATCTGCATTTCTCCGCTGCTGACGATCTCTGCTGCGCCGCTTTCAATCAGCCGGTCAAACCGTTCGTTTTCCAAATTCGCCGTGATCTCAGTTTCAGTCCTGTATACGGAATACTCCGCAACGACAATCTTTGTGTGCTTTTTCTCAACAAACAGCCGGTACTCCCGGCTTTCGATCACCTCAGTCTTTTGAAGTTCCGGCACTTCACCATCCGCAGCATCGAGAATCAGGAACAGCGTGGTTTCCTGATCTCTGCCGGATTCCAGCCGTATCTTACAAAAATACTTCAATTCAATTCCTCCTTCGCGCGCCGCTTCTCCCGCAGCATCATCACCGCACACAGCCCGCCTCCGGCGCCGAGCACGATCAGATCAACCGGATAAAACTGCCATGCTTCATCCATATCCGAAGCAGCGGTTTCCTGCGTATCTGCATCAGTTTCCTTTACCTGATAATTCATCACCAGACTGACCAGCAGCGCAATGGATGTGAGAATTGCAAACAGCGTAATTGCACGCTTTTGCGAGAAATATCCGCGCACTTTCTCTGCGCGTTTCCGGTGTCCTTCAAACATCATGTTCCTCCTTCCGTCACCAGATATTGCTCTATGTTCATCGCCGTCAGCGCCACCCATTGCTTTTCATCTTCGGTGAAGCTCAGCGTTTGCATAACCTGTTCCGCAGTGTAGAAATTGATCCCAAGCGAATGCAGCGTGTGAAGA
>DMBA01000177.1 GCA_003446315.1 Ruminococcus sp.
GATATTGTGTTTTATTCAGGCATTGTTTCCAGTTTCGCAAGTACTGCAAGAATCTTCGTGACATCCTTCTGATCGGTTTTCTTGTCTGCATTTGCATCTGCATTCAGCAAACCGGCATCGGTCACTGTTGCTTCCGAATCTTCTGCAAGGAATCTTGCCAGCAGAACAGCATCCGAAACATCAACATCCTTGTCGCAGTTGACATCACCGCGCAGGAAATCTTTGTTCTGCGGGAGTGTTGTGGTTGTGACCTTCGATGTGGTGGTTTGCTTCGGCTCAACATAGTCGATATTGTCAGTGATGGCATAGAAGCAGGGCTTTGCTTTATATGTCTCATCAAACAGAAGCGGTGTTCTGTCGCTGCGCCAGCTCTGGTCATCGGTCGTGCCCCAGAATACAACGGCTGAGATCTGATCTTTGTTCTTCGCAATTGCTTCCATAATGCCGTCATAATACTGCTCTTGCAGCTTTTCACCGTTTGCAACAGAATGTGCATAGGTCGCATCCAGCTCTGTGATCTGAATGTCAAAATCATTTTCCTTTGCCGCTGCACAGAATTTGTCCAGTGCATATGCATACTGCTGTACAGTCGGGAACGGATCCGGTGTGGAATTGTTGGTGACATCCAGATGCGACTGGAGTCCCAGACCATCCAGCAGTCCCTTGCTGTGCAGATCTTTTGCAAGGTCGATCATAGCATCGACTTTCATGTATTCGTTGAAGTCGTTGTAATACAGCTTGGTGTTCGCCGGTGCGTATTTTCTTGCATATTTGAATGCCGGTTCAATAAAGGAATTGTCGCCGAAAATCTTGACCCATGCGGATGTGCCGTTGTAGTTTTCATTCTTGCCCGGATCACGCGGAGTGCCGCCGTCCTTCATGGCTTCGTTGACAACGTCCCATGCATAGAAATCAATATCCGGATATTCTTCATTCAGACAATCGAAAACGCCCTTGATATAGGCTTCCATACGCTTCAGCATGGTGTCTTTATCGACCAGTTCGCCCTTTTCGGTGTAATCTTCTGTGAAGAACCAGATCGGGGTCTGGCTGTACCATACCAGAACATGTCCGCGCACCGGAATATCATGCTCGCGGCAGAAATCCAGAATAATGCGTGCGCGTCCGTTCAGACGAACCTTCGGGGTGGTATTGTCGCCGGTTTCCTCGTAGTATTCCAGTGTGCCTTTCTGATCCAGCATATTCTCCGGCTTCAATTCGTTGCCCAGCGTCAGAGAATTATAATGCTTCAGAACCAGATCCTTTGTGGAGTTCGGGGAAAGCTCGGCTGCTGTGACTGCGCCGCCGATCTTGAAGTAATCAGCATAAACATCCTTCAAGCCCGGAATATCTGTTTCGATCGGATAAACCGGTGCGGTGGTCAGCGAGAAATCATCCACGAACATGTCGGCACTGTCCTGACCTTCGATGTAAATGGACACGTTCTTCATGCTGGCATCAAAGCTGAACTTCGTCAGCGGGATCTGTACCCAGCTTCCGTCACTGGTCACTTTTGCCAGATTGTCATAGTGATCGACACCTTCTGCATCTGTATACTGAATGCTCAGTGCACAACTGTTGTACCACTTCATCTTGACCCATGCGGTTGCAAGATACTGCACACCCGGTTCACAGCCCAGATCTGCAAGCGAAATGGAAGGGCCGTTCCAGCCCTGCGAACGCTCGGTGACAGACATGCAGCTATCGCCCGAATGCGAATCGGTTGTGCATGCTGCGATCACCGATGTGTCGGAATCGCCGCGCTTTGAGAATGCGGATACATCGCCGTCTTCGAAGCCGGTGACAAGCAGATCTCCCTCGGCTGCCTGTACACCGCTTGTCAGCGGAATTGACTGCATTGCCAGTACTGCCCCCAGCACTGCCGCGGCTGCTTTGTGATAACGTCTTTTCATATGGAGTCCCCCTGGTTATTATTTGCCATTTTTGGCATGTTTATATCTTCATTATAGCACACTGCATAGAAAAAAGCAAGCCGTTTTTTCATAGGTTTTTTGCATAAGGTGCATAAAGAAAACTGATATCGGAGTATCTTGCACCGATATCAGTTCTTTGTTGCTTTTTTAGTCGTTGCAGTTGTCGTTTCAGCGGGTTCTGCCGTCGATTCTGCTTCCGGTTCGCCGGTATCCAATGACAATATTTGCCAAGTGCTGCCGGATTGGGTCAGTGTATAGATCGTTTCCCGCACGATCGGTGCTTCCGAAGGATACCATGACGGCTGTTCCGGTCGGTAAGATGCATGCACGGTGTATATGCCGTCCTTTTCTGTATACGATGTGATGTCCGGCAGATAACCGAAATATTTCGGATCGGAAGGCAGCAAATATGCTTTTTGCTCCGCATCAAAATAAAAACGGATGCTGTCTGTGAATCCGATCGTTTGACAGGTCGGCGTGCGGTTTGTACCGAACCGCGCATTTCCTGCCGCTATGATCGTTTTGGCAGGAACGGTGCAGAGATCTGTCTCACTCGGATAATCCGCAAGACCGCCGTCTGTGATGAATGCCCAGATCGCTGCCGTCAGAAATGCTTCATCCGAAAGATCATCCGGTGACGCAAAACTGTGTGCATCCATTACCGCAAGCGGCAGGATGCATTGCGTCATGGCAGACTGATACGGATCTTCTGCGCGTTTTTGCTGATAATAATTGCGCCCCTGCTGCACCAGTGACCATATCCCGATGCAGGATAATACGGTCAGGATCATGCCGGTGACTGCGTTCCGAAGCATGACATTCCGCACCGGCGTTTGCGGCGCTTCTTCCGGTTTCGGCTGTGCATTCAGTACATCATACAGCTTGCCGTGTTCCGGCTGCTTCGGCGCGGTCTTCCTGACAGCAGGGCGCTGAACCGGTTTTTTCGCTGCCGGTTTCTTTGCACCGGCAGCCGGCTTTCGGTTTTCCTGTTCGCTCATAGTTCTCCCTTACAGCGGCTTTTCACCGTAATAGCCTTTCTCGCCGCGCAGCGCTTTGAATGCCGCGATCACTTCCGGCTTCTGCGCACCGATCCGGATATCTATCCCGCGCTGCCATGCAAGACTCTGTGTTTCTTCATTCACCATTACCGCATTATAACAGTTGAAATAGCCGTCAAAGCGCTTCCACAGCGGTTCCAGAAACTTTTCCATCTCCTCACATGCATTCAGCGAACGCTGCTCCTCACCGCGCAGCCGGAAATATACACGCTCCGGCAAACGGCTGATTGCCGTGATCGCAGCCATTTCGATCATCAGTTCACAGAAAGACTCCAGACAATAATCGTATTCCCATGCTTCACCCGGTTCGGGTTCTACAAAGAGATGTCGCTCCGTCAGACCGATGCCGAGATGCCGCTTTTTGCGCTTGCCGGTATATGCAAATGCAAGCACGCCGTCCTTGATGAACAGCGCATCCGGCTTCATCAGCGTCTGGTTTTTCCGGTTGCATACATAGTCATATGCACCGTCCAGCGCTGTATAGAATGCGATGATCTCTGCGGGCAGTTCTGTTTGCAGACGTTCCTGCGCTGCCTGTATTTCCGCAGCACCGCTGCCGGTCGTTCCGATCAGTCCCATCCGACGGATCAGTGCGAAAAAGCGCACCATGCCGTCGATTTCTTCTTCCGTGCAGCAGTGATTCTGGTAAAGCTGCGGATCACCTGTTCCCCACCATTTCTGATTCAGAATCTCGCTTTCAAAATATTCGCCGGAAAACAGGTGACTGCCCTGATAGTTGACATAGAATTTGCCGTTCATCGGATCTGTCCGTCACCGCAGATCAGGTATTTCACAGAGGTCAGCTCCGCAAGTCCCATCGGGCCGCGTGCATGCAGCTTCTGCGTGGAAATACCGATCTCTGCGCCGAATCCGAATTCACCGCCGTCGGTGAAGCGCGTGGACGCATTGACATATACTGCCGCGGCATCGACCTCACGCTGGAATTTCTCCGCATTGACAAGCGATTTTGTCACGATGCATTCGCTGTGATTGGTACCGTAACGGGAAATGTGTGCGATCGCTTCATCCACATTGTCCACGATCTTCACAGCAAGCTGATAATCCAGATATTCATTCGCCCAGTCATCTTCTTCTGCCGGCAGGACGCATGCACCCAGCAGCGCTTTGGCTTTGTCATCACCGTGCAGCGTGACATTGTGTTCATCCAGCTTTGCTTTCATCTTCGGCAGGAATTCTGCTGCAATATCACGGTGGATCAGCACAGTCTCAACCGCATTGCAGACGGAAGGACGCTGCGTTTTGCCGTTATCAATGATGCTGACAGCCATTTCAAGATCCGCAGAATCATCCACAAAAACGTGGCAGTTGCCGACACCCGTGCGGATGACCGGAACAGTCGCATTCTGTGCAACTGCGGAGATGAGTCCTGCACCGCCGCGGGGGATCAATACATCCAGATATTCCGAGAGTTTCATGAGCTGATTCGAGGATTCTCTGGTCGTATCCGGCACAAGCTGAATGATATCTTCCGGCAGACCGGCACTTTTGACTGCATCACGCATGATGTCCGTCAGGCAGACATTGGAATAAAATGCTTCCTTGCCGCCGCGCAGGATCACGCAGTTTCCAGCCTTCATGCAGAGCGATGCTGCATCAACGGTCACATTCGGACGGCTCTCAAAAATAATGCCGATGACACCCAGCGGGACTCTGGTTTTCTGGATGCGCAGACCGTTCGGGCGGACTGCACCCCATTCCACTTTGCCCACAACTTCTTCCAGTTCGATCAGCTTTCGGACACCGTCTGCCATGCCCTGAATACGGGCGGGATTCAGCAGGAGTCTGTCCTGCATTGCCTGCGACATATTGTTTTTGACCGCGTTTTCGAGATCGGTTTTGTTTGCGGTGATGATCTCATCTGTGCGGGAAATCAGTGCATCTGCAATTGCTGCAAGTGCATCGTTTTTCTGCTTGGGGGATGCCGATGCAAGGACGCTCGCAACGGCTTTTGCGCGTGCGCCAAGCTCTTTTACAGTAAGCTGTTCCATGTGAATCTCCTTCGTTCTTATTTGGCTGTGAATCGTGTTCCGACCTGCTCATCGTTCATCAGCAGATCATAAAGATGCTCCGGTTTTTCACCGTTGACAATGACCATATCTATGCCGGACTGCATCGCCATTTTTGCCGCAGCGATCTTCGTTGCCATGCCGCCGCGTGCATTCGGTGTGCCTGCACCGCCTGCGATGCTTTCGATCTCCGGCGTGATCTCATGTACCAGCGGGATCAGTTTTGCATTTGTGTCTTTGTGCGGGTCTGCGGAATATAAGCCGTCAATATCGCTCATGAGGATCAGCGTATCCGCATGCACCAGCCCTGCTACGATCGCTGCGAGCGAATCATTTTCGCCGATCTCCAGCTCCAGTTCGTCGATCGCTACAGTGTCATTTTCGTTGACGATCGGGATGACACCCAGCTCCAGCAGCCGTTCCATGCAGTTGCCCGCATTCTCGCCGCCGTTGGAATTGAGGATCGCTTTTGTCAGCAATACCTGTGCGACATTCACGCTGTAATTGCCGAACTGCCGGTCATATAAATACATCAGCTCGCACTGTCCGACGGCAGCGCATGCCTGTTTGGTCGGGGTATCGGTCGGGCGTTCCCGCAGCCCAAGCTGCCCCACACCCAGTCCGACTGCGCCGGATGATACCAGAATGAGCTGTTTGCCTGCATTCGATAAATCTGCCAGCACCCTGACAAGATTGTGAAACCGCCGCAGATTCATTCTGCCGGTGCGGTGTGTCAGCGTGGATGTGCCGACTTTGACTACAATGCGCTTGCTCTCTGAAAGAGGGCGCAATGAAGATTGCGTATCCAAAAAAATTCTTCCTTTCGGTTCGTTACTTGCTTCACGTTTCATCGTGTGGTTATTCTTTTTCCGCCCTTGCATAATCCGGATTGACAACATGCTGCGGGTTCTGACTCTGCCAGCCGCGCAGGTTATCTTCTGTGATATCCAGCAGCCGCTTCCGTGCTTCCAGCGGCACCCAGCCGATATGCGGCGTGATGACACAGTTCTTTGCATGCTTCAGCGGCGTGTCCGGTGACATCGGTTCCTGTGCCAGCACATCCAGATATGCTGCTGCCAGCATATCATGGTTCAGGGCTTCGGCAAGGTCTTTTTCAACGACGGTGCCGCCGCGGGATGTGTTGATCAGGATCGCAGACTCTTTCATCAGTGCCAGCGTCTTTTTATTGATCAGGCCCTCTGTTTCTTCCGTCAGCGGGCAGTGCAGTGTGATGATATCCGAATAACGGAACAATTCTTCCTTGCTCGTGACGGTGTACGGGCAGTTTTCCGGCTCTGTACGGGTCGAGATCATAATGCGCATGCCGAATGCCGCGCCGATGGCTGCAACCTGCTTGCCGATCTTGCCGTATCCGATGATGCCGAGCGTTTTGCCGCGCAGTTCTCCGGTCGGATAAGGAAAATAAGAAAATGCCGGTGCGGTTTCCCATTTATCGAGCCGCACTTCCATGGAATAAAGCGAGACACGGTTGAAATGATCCAGAATATATGCATATACAAGCTGCGAAACGGCATCTGTCGAATAACTGCCGGCATTGCAGACCGGTATGCCGCGCGCTGCTGCTGCTTCAATATCAACATTGTTGAAACCGGTTGCCAGTACGCCGATGTATTTGATATTCGGGCAGGCATCCAGCACTTCTTTCGTAATCAGCACCTTGTTGCAGATGACCACATCTGCATCGCCGATGTGCTCGATCGTTTCTTCCGGCTTTGTGAACGGATAGATATCGACATTGTCTGCCAGTGCACCGAACCGGCGCGGGCTGAGCTCATCCTTTTGATAGGACATGGTGCCCCAATCCAGAAATACGATCTTTTTTGCGCGCATTGCTTATGCCTCCGTTCCGACTGCCTGTGCAGCCTTCTTCTTTTCCTTTTCTGCACGGTTCAGCTTTGCCGACTGGATCAGATTGATGATGAATGCCAGCGCCAGAATGACTGCTTCGCCGATACCGACTGCATAGAAAATCGTTTCATTCTCCGGCTGCAGATAAATCAGCAGAGATGCCGGAATCGCAATCGCAAGGATCAACTGATACCAGCGCTTGGTGCGGATAAACTGCGCCAGAAAGAAAATCAGTGCGGCAACACAGAAAATAATATGCTTCTCCATGCTGATCGGAAATAAGGTCATATCCATAATTCAATTAACTCCTGTTCTGATATGGTTTTATTGCCTGCCCGTTACAGAAATTCTGCGCCGAGCTGCTTTAGCGTTGCAAAATGCTTTTCTTGTTTTGCGGGGAACATGGTTCCGACCGCGCCGGTATGTATGATGACATGCAGACCGTTTCTGCATGCCGTCAGAGCCGTCAGTGCGACGCATCCGCCGCCGTCGATCCCGGCAAATGCTGCGGTATCTGCGCCGCTTGCTTTGACATACGCTGCAAATGCCTGATCTGTAAAGGCATCGCCGCGATATTTGGTGAACACATGATCCGAAACTTTGTGAAGCGCTGCCGCAAGTTCTGCCTGCGGGCTGCCGTCATAAACCTGCACCGGCGCAAACCGGCTGAGCATTCCTTTTTTCATCAGCGTCCGGATATAAATGACATCATCCGGTGCATGCGCATCAATGACCGCATTTACCTTTTGCAGCAAATCTGCATCATAGCGAAAAAACGCTGCATGCTGTTGCCCGAATGCGATCTCCTGCATATCCATGACGATCAGCAGCTTTTTCATGCGCTTAAATCTCCCTCTCTGCATCATAGAAAACGCGGTATTTCTTCTTGTTATGCGTATATGCGCTGATGACAAGTCCGATACATAAATACATCGAGAGCATCGCCGTTCCGCCTGCGCTGAAAAACGGCAGCGGAATGCCGATGACCGGCATAACCTTGAGCACCATGCCGATGTTCATCAGGTAATGGGTGAACAGAATGGAAAACACACCCATGCAGATCGTTCTGCCCATAATATCTTTTGTGGCGCGGCTGTCTGCAAAAATGCGCAGGCAGACCAATGCTAAAATGATGATGACTGTCACCATTCCGACAAAGCCGAATGCTTCCCCGATAAAGGCGAAGATAAAGTCATTGTGCATTTCCGGCACCGAAATATATTCGCCGTTTTCCAGTCCGAGCCCGAAGATTTTGCCCGCATGGATCGCCTTTAAGCCGAGATCCTGCTGATATTCCAAGCCCTGCGGATCCGTTCCCGGATTCAGCAGCACCCGGATTCTGCCGCGGTGGACATCGCCGAAGACATATGTCCAGATGAACCAGAATACAAGCGGCATCAGTGCGGCTCCCCCAAGCAGATACCAGAAGGAAAGCCCCGCTGTGAACAGCATGAAAACGGTCATGGATGCAAAAATGATTGCTGTGCCGTAATCGCCCTGTATTGCGACAATGCCCATCGGCAATGCGGCATGCATCAACAGCAAAAAGAGGTGCAGCGGCTGGTTCAGCCTGTCTGTCACCTTCGAAATGTGATACGCAAATGTCAGCAAAAAGACCAGCTTCAGGATCTCTGAAGGCTGGATCTGGATAAAGCCCAGATCAATCCAGTTCCGGTCATCGGCACCCTCTCTGCCATAGCCCAGACTTGTGAATGTCAGTGCGACCAGTCCGAGTGCGATCGGGGCATATAAAAACCAGAATTTCGCCAGTTTGTGATAATCAATCGCAGACACGACGATGCAGCCGGCGATGCCCAGTCCCAGCGAGATCAGCTGCACAAGCCAGTCGTTTGCATCAACTTCATCTGTGATGCCCTGCTGCCAGAGTACCCGCAGCATGACAACACTCGTTCCGGCACAGAAGGTAATCAGTGCCAGCAGCAGCCAGTCCAGCCGCCGGAAGAATCCGCCGCTGCCGGTATCTGCGGAAATGTTTCGTTTCAATCTTGTCGCTCCTACTCCATTATTGATGATTTTTATTTGGTTTGCACGGCTTTCGCCTTTTCTCTTTATCGTGCTGCTGTGCCGGAACCGTTTGTCCAGTATTTCCGGTCAAGCGTGCGGTATTGCACGGCTTCTGCAATATGCCGCGCATCTATCACCTCACAGCCCTGCATATCGGCTGAGGTGCGTGCGACTTTCAGCAGACGGTCATATGCACGCGCAGATAGACCCAGCTTCTCAAAAACAGCTTTCAACTGCTTTTTTGCCCGGTCTGTCATCGGACAAAAGACCGCCAGTTTATCCGGGGTGATGCGTGCATTGCAGGTGATGCCCGTGCCGGCAAATCGTTCTGTCTGGATCTTGCGTGCTGCGATCACGCGCTTCCGGATCTCTGCACTCGGTTCTTCCGGTTTGTGTTCGGAGAGGTCATCAAATGTGACCGGTGCTGCTTCAATATGCAGATCAAACCGATCCAGCAGCGGCCCTGAGATCCGGTTCAGGTATTGTGCGGCGGCACGCTGTCCGCAGGTGCACGGTCGGGTCGGGTGTCCAAGATAACCGCACGGACATGGGTTCATCGCTGCGATCAGCATGATGGAACACGGATATTTGATCGTGCCGGCTGCGCGGGAGATGGTCACTTCCCGGTCTTCCAGCGGCTGCCGCAGGATCTCCAGCGTTCTGCGGTCGAATTCTGCCAGTTCATCCAGAAACAGCAAGCCGTTATGCGCCAGCGAGATCTCGCCCGGATGCGGGATCGAGCCGCCGCCGGCAAGTCCGGCAGATGATATGGTGTGGTGCGGGGAGCGAAACGGTCTGACTGTGACCAGCGGATGCTCTGCATCCAGCAAGCCCGCAACCGAATGGATCATGGTGGTTTCAATGGATTCTGCAAAGGTCAGCGGCGGCAGAATACCCGGCATGCGCTTTGCAAGCATGCTCTTTCCGCTGCCCGGTGAACCGATTAGCAAGGCATTGTGCCCGCCCGCGGCTGCAAGCTCCAAGGCGTGTTTTGCGGCTGCCTGTCCGTGGACATCTGCAAAATCCGGCACCGGTACGGTTCCGGCTTCTTCCAGCCCGATGTGCGCCATCGGGGTGAGCTGACTGTCCCCTTCCAGATGCGCCAGCAGATCTTTGGCATTCGGCACACCGTAAACGGTCATGCCTTCAACAACGGCTGCTTCTTTTGCGTTATCCAGCGGCACATACATTGTTGTGATGCCGCGCTGCTTTGCGGTCAGCGTCATCGGTAAAACACCGTTTACCGGACGAATATCACCGTTCAGCGATACTTCCCCGATAATCGCGGCGTTTTCCGGCACCTGTACCCTGCCGAGTGCTGCCAGTATTGCCATGAAGATCGCAAGATCATGCATGCTGCCGTTTTTGCGCTTGTCGGCAGGTGCAAGATTCACAATGCAATTGGATGTCGGAAATTGAATGCCGCAGGTATAAAGCGCCGATTTGATGCGCTCGCGGCTTTCCTGCACGGCGGTATCTGCCAGTCCGACGATCTCAAAGCGCGGCAATCCTTTGTTGACGGATATTTCGACATCAACCGGAAATGCATTCAGACCAAACAGACCAAGACTATTTACTTTTGCAAACATGGTGTCACCGCCGTTTCCTGTGTGTTTCTTTTTATAATAATAGGATCATCCTTTGAAAGATTCCGGATGATGTGTTTCCCGTGCCTGCTTCATTGCTGCAAGCCGCGCCCGGACTTCTTCCGGCGACGGCAGCAGAGAAGGATCGCCCTGCGTTGCTGCATGCGACGGAAATGCGCCCATATCCGCAAGAACCGCATCCGGTGAGAGCTGCGGCAATTGCTGCTGCTGCCCGCTACGTTCCGGTGCAAGACCGGTCAGCGAGACATTGTCCGGCTTCTGAAGCTGTACTTTCGGCTGCACCGGCTGTGATGCGGAACCGATCATCTCTGAAAGATCCGGCTCTTTTGATAACCGGACTTCCGGCGGCAGCTTCACTTCCGGAACAGATGCAAATAAAGATTCCGGCTGCGGCTGCGGCTGCGGCTGTACCGGCGCGGATATCGGAGTGCCGATCCCCTGCATTTCGTCGGATGCCTGTGCCTTCCGGACATACAGCGGGGCTTCATAATGTGCGCGGCGGTCGGCATTGAGCGAGAACAGCGGATATCCCGGTTCTTGTTTCAGGTCACTGTTTTCATTGAATACAAACTGCATTGCAATATTCAGTCCTGCGCCGATCGTCAGGAAAAAGATGTTTGCTGCGGAAAATGTGCCGTTCTTTCCCAGAATAATCATCAGGAGACTGAACAGATAAATACCGAGCAGGATCAGACTTGGGATCCGCCGTTTGGATGATGCCAGCCAGCCCAGCACGATGGTCGCAATACTGAGCAGGATCTGGAATACGCCTGCTGACATCGCAAAATAGAATTTTTCTGTTGCGTGATGTTCGGTCGTGGATACTGCGCCCGCCATGAATGATGTGCTGAAAATCAACGCGCCGAGAATGACATGTGACCAGAGATAAAGAGTGAACCGGCGGTTGACAGTGTTCATGCGCAGTTTGTTTTCATTATAACGGCGTTCCGTTTCATCTGCAAAATTCATAGCTATGCTCCTTTGCGGGCTCTGTCAGTGTTTTGTGCGAAAGCGGCTGAATGTATACATGCCATGCTGCAATATCAATTGCGCTTTCCGTTCTTCTTTTTCTTGTGTTCAGCGGGTTTGTTTGCCGGCTTCTGTTCTGCTTTCTCCGATTCGGCTTCTTCAAGGATGGCACGCGCTTTTTCCTGCGCTTCTGCAAGGATCGCGGCGGCTTCTGCACGCGCTTGTTCCAGAGAAGATGACTGTTCTTTTTCTGCGGACGTTTCTGCCGTTTCCTTTGCAGGCTGCACCGGCTCCGATGCTGTTTCTTTTTCAAGCTGCACCGGCTCTGCTGCTTTTGCTTTTTCCTGCTGATGCTCTTTTGCATCCTTCAGATGCTTCTGCAATTCTTCTGCAAGTGCTGCGCCGGCATCCTTTTCTTCCGGTTCTGCGCCGAAGGAATCCTGCTTTTTCTTTTTCATTCTGCGCAGGGAATAATCGGTTGTGAAAAGCGTAGATTTTGTGCGGCGTTCGCCCTGATGTGCAAGCAAAGTTTGCAGGACGATATCAGACTTGGAAATATCAAATTTTTCTGTGAAATCCGGATAACCTTCCATCTCCGAAAGTGCCTGCTCATGCTGCATTTCGCGGAAGGAGAAGAAATAAAAGACGGCTCCGATAATACCGACCAGCGCGGAAATATAATCCAGCTTGAAAATGCCGATCAGCGTGACAATGACATACCACATTTCCAGAATAATATTCAGAGAATGAAAGTTTGCCCATGCAAGATAGCCTATAATCATAATAATCATGCTGAACAGGATCTGGAAGATGCCGCCTGTCAGGATCGCTTCCGGCCCGTCCAGATCGGCAAACGGCATGCTCAGGATGCCGAAGCCGCCGACATAGATCTTGAAGACCGAAAGTGCACAGACCAGAATGCAGATAATCATGTTTGCGATAAAAGTCCGGCGGTGTACATGCTCTATATCATGCATCTGCATCCGGCAGTATTCATAATGGGATTCGTCTTTTTCAAAATGTACGAGCTTCGGCTGTTCCTCATCGAACAGATTTGTGTTCCGGTTTGCCATAAGAATACCATCCTTTCAGATCTTAAACTCAAATTTCTTCCAGTTCATTCATTTGTGCGGTGGGTGTTTCCTGTTCTGTCTCAAATGCCTGCGCCTGCTTTCCGCGCTCATGATAGTTTTTCAGTGCTGTCGGGATTTCCGGAATATCTGTGGCGGCATCCAGCAGATCATGCATCTCACCGGATGCGGGTGCTGCTGCTGTGCGTGTGCATGTTTCCAGTGCACGGTGCTCTGCAATGGATTTTTGCAGCCTCTCCCGTTCGGCATATTCCGCAAACAGGATCTGAAATTCCGGAAAGCCGTCCTCTTTTTCCAGCTTCTGCCAAAAGATATGTGCAATGACTGCAACGATCAGACACGGGATCGTCATGAATGCGCCGAAACCGTAAATGCCGGTCGCGGTACAGATGAGGGAAATGACAAGTGCAGCGGCTGTAATCAGGACTTTCCGCTTATAGATCGCAAAAACAGAAAATGCCAGTGCGAAAAGGGATACGATGGCTGTGATAAACAAGGACATATCGCCCATAAAAAGTCCGTTCAGCAAACCCGGAAGAAGGACGATCAGGATTTGAATGGTGCCGAAAAGCAGTGTGCCCCACATGGCAATGGATAAGGCAAACTCCGTGCGCTTTTTGACGGCAAGCAATTTGCTGTAACGTGCTTCACGTTCCCGATCGGTATAGATGCTGTTCAATGTCGTTCCCTCCTTATGGAATCTTTTCTGCAATAGAATATTGATACTCCATTCTATTATATCACATCAGCAGAAAAAAAGCAATGGTTTTCAAGCCGTTTTTTCGTTTCTGCAAAGCACAAAGAGCCCGCCGGGACGATTCTCTGCAAATGGAGTCGCCCCGGCGGGTTGCTGTGCTGTATTTAATTGGAATCGGATCAGTTTCCGAATTCGTCAACGTCAATATCCGGCGGTGCGTCGATCTCCTCGCCGACATATTTCCCGTTCTTTTTTCGCTGCTTGACGCATTCCGTCAGCAGATATTCGATCTGACCGTTTACGGATCGGAAATCTGCTTCTGCCCATGCGGCAATATCGTTATAGAGCTTTTCGGAAAGCCGCAGCGGAACCTGCTTCTTTGCCATTAGTATAAGCTGCCGGAATTGACGACCGGCTGTGCATCATGGTTTCCGCAGAGTACGACAAGCAGATTGGAGACCATTGCCGCTTTGCGCTCCTCGTCCAGTGTGATTGTCTCGTTTTCACTCAGACGTTCCAGCGCCATCTCCACCATGCCGACCGCACCGTCAACGATCATCTTTCTTGCATCAATGATTGCTGATGCCTGCTGTCTCTGGAGCATAACGGCTGCAATTTCCGGTGCATATGCAAGATGTGTGATTCTTGCTTCGATGATCTCAATGCCTGCATTTTCGACCTTCTGCTGGATCTCATCGCGGATTCTGGATGCAACGACTTCACTCGATCCGCGCAGGCTGCCTTCATCTGCAATGCCGTCGCCGGTTGTATCCACGCCCTGTGCGACATCATAAGGATACAGGCGGACAATGTTTCTCAGTGCGGAATCACATTGCAGCGAGAGATATTCCTTGTAGTTGTCAACATTGAAAACTGCAAGCGCGGTATCTTTCACGCGCCACATGACGGCAACGCCGATCTCGACCGGATTGCCAAGGCAGTCGTTGATCTTCTGACGGTTGTTGTTCAGCGTCATGATTTTCAGCGAGATCTTTTTGCTCATTTCAGCACTGATCGCGTCATTTTTTGTGATGGCTGCACCGATTGCTTCGCCGCTGACATCGCCGCTTTGCCGCAGTTTAGTGGCTGCTGCCGGATTGAATGCCGTGCAGAACGGATTGACCCAGTAAAAACCGTCTTCCTTGAGCGTGCCGATGTATTTTCCGAACAGCGTCAGAACCAGTGCTTCCTGCGGCTTGAGT
>DMBA01000022.1 GCA_003446315.1 Ruminococcus sp.
GGCGTAGACTTGCTGCGTCATCCGGACGGCGGCTATGTGCTCGGTGAGATCGAAGATGCCGTCGGCTGCCGCATGCTGTATCAATTGACAGACAAAGACCCGGCAAAGGATTACATCACTTACCTTTGCAATAAACTGAAATGAAAGAGGGATCCTATGCTTTCCATCCCAAGCCGTCTGACTGCCCTGCTGCTTGCAGTCAGTACCGCTGCTGCATTGCCGGCTGCATCTGCCGAAACCGCGCCGCAAGCGGAAACGCCTGTCATTACGGCAGAATGCACATCCGGTCATCCGGGGGAACCGATCCAGATGACGCTGCGTTTGCAGCCGAATACCGGATTTCGCGCCTGCGGAATCACGGTCAAACTGCCGGACATCCTGACACCGGAAACCGGCGAAGGACAAGCCGCCGTATTTCATCCCGGCGCTGCGCTCACCGGTGCAGATGCTTATTCTTATTTTGATGCGGCATCCGGAAAACTTTCCCTGACCTATGCTTCTGCTTCAGATGGTCTGCCGGAAGATGAGATCGGCTGGTTTACGCTGCAAATCGCAGAATCTGCCGATGCCGAAACCGCTTATCCCATCACCGTGACCGCCAATCTGCTTCACATGAATTCCGGTGAAACGCTCAAAGACCTCACCGCAGAACAGACTTTCACCCCGCTTGCACAAACTGCTTATACGCTTTCGGAAACAGCCGTCACCATTCACGATACCACCAAGCCCCGGAAACTGTTTCTGACTCCGGAACCGGATGCCGGTACCTGCACATGGTCATCCAACCGTCCGGATATTGCAATTGTGACAGAGTCCGGATCTGTTTACGGCATTGCCGACGGCACCGCAGTCATCACAGCAACTTGCGGCAGCCAGACATTCGCCTGCACAGTGACAGTCCGGCTGCTGCCGCCGCTGGTCATCAATTATCCGGAATACATTGCCGAGAGGAAAGGGGAACAGTTTCAACTGACCGTTTCCGGCGCAGAAGAAGGCAGCACGCCGGTTTTCACCAGCAGCGACCCCAATGTTGCAAGTGTCAGTGCATCGGGAGAAGTCATGGTCACCGCGATCGGCGAGACTGATATTCTGGTCACAGCCGGCGAACAAACTGCGGTTTGCCATGTTGTATATTTGCCCTATCTGCGCGGAGATGCCGATCTGAACGAGAAAGTCGACGCAATGGATGCACAAACTGTGCTGAATGAATATCTGGAAACAACAGTTTTAGAGCAGCCGCCGACTTTCAATAAACAGCAGATGCTTGCCGGCGATACCGATTTGGACGGCAGCATCACCACACAGGATGCCATGCTGATTTTACAGTATTTTCTTAATTCCCTCAACGGTACACAACCGGATTGGAACCAAGCTGCCTCTGAAATCGGAATTATGATCCAATAACAAAAAATGCGACGGTCATCCGGAGCACACGCATGCAAATCTGCACCGCGTCACGCTTCGGATGACCGTCATACTATTTATAATATGCAATCAGGCTTGCTGCGCCGGATCGGATCCCTGACTGTCCCGATTCTGAACAACAGCTTGCATCAGCGCATCTTTTTCATTCGGCAGCGTACCGTCCATGACCGCATCCAGCAGCCGATTGAGCGTTTCACCGATCGCCCTGCCCTGCGGCACGCCTGCTGCCATCAGGTCGCTGCCGTTGACTGCGAGCTTTTTGATGCTCATACAGGCATCCTGTGCCCGCAGTTCCGCGAGCATTTCCAGCAGCCGGTCAGATTCTGCAATGCGTTCTGCACGGTGACATGCTGCCTGTGCCGTCACATCTGCCTTATGCAGCAATAGGAACTGCTCCGCGGCTTCTTCACCGATCTGCCGGACGATCCGTTTGAGCTGCTTTGCGGTACCGTTCATGACAATATCATGTTTTTGCACCAAAACCAGCACACGGTCATAGCGCTTCCGGTCACATTTCATTGATTTGAGCGCACGCGCTGCAATCTCAGCAGAAATGGCAGCATGTCCGTAAAAATGGCCGCCGCGTTCATCCTCTGTAAAGGTATGGGGTTTACCGCTGTCATGAAGCAGCGCCGCCCATCGCAGGATCGGCTCCGGCGGACATGCCGCAACCGCTTTCAGTGTATGCGTATAAACATCATAATCATGATGCGGATTCTTCTGATCGAAATGATGCATCGGGGCAAGCTCCGGCAAGACCGTAAACAGCACATCTGCATATTCTGTCAGCACACGCTCCGCGCCTTTGCCGCAAAGCAGTTTTGTCAATTCCACATCAATACGCTCCGCAGAAATATGATGCAGGAGCGTATTTTTTGCATGAATGGCATCTGCTGTTTCCGGTGCGATGGCAAAATCCAGCACCGAAGCAAAACGCATGCCGCGCAAAATCCGCAGACCGTCCTCATCAAAGCGGTCTTCTGCCTTGCCGACGCATGTGATCCGCCGCGCCTGCAAATCGTCTGCGCCGTGAAACGGATCAATCAATCCGCGTTCCGGATGAAACGCCATTGCATTGACCGTAAAATCACGCCTTGCGAGATCATCGGTCAGCGAATCGGTAAAGGTCACGCTGTCCGGTCTTCTGTGATCTGCATACACACCGTCAATACGGTATGTCGTGATTTCGATCGGCATATGGTCAATCACGACCGTGACCGTGCCGTGCTGCAAACCGGTCTCAATCACATGATATCCCTGAAAGCAAGCACATATTTCCTGCGGCTTTGCATTGGTGGTGCAGTCCCAGTCATGCGGTTCGGCACCGCGCAGGGCATCCCGCACACAGCCGCCGACAATATACGCCTCAAAGCCGGCAGCATTCAGCGCATGAAGTGCCTGCTGCACCGCTTTCGGCGGAATAATCTGCAATTTGGGGTTACTCATTTCATACTCCGTTCAGTCAGTAAACTGCAAGTCGATCTCCTGTCCGTCGCGGGGACAAAGAACATCCGGATAGATCTCCTGTGCAAGTTCCAGAAATGCATTCGGATCGGGAACAGACGGGCTGTAATGCGTCAGCCAAAGCCGTGCTGCACCCGCATTTTTGGCGATCTGTGCCGCTTCCGTATACATCATATGCCGTGTTTCGAGTGCTTTCTCATATTTTTCCGGATCGCCGTACATGCCTTCCAGAATCAGCAGATCCGCATCTTTTGCATATTCCGTGATGGCAGGAACGGGGCGGGTATCCGTACAATATGTCACCGTCAGACCTTTGCGCGGCGCACCAAGCACCTGATCCTGATGATAGGTCACACCCTCATATTCAACTGTTTCCTGTTTTTGAAGCTGTCCCCAGATCCGCATCGGGATATTTGCTGCCTTTGCACGTTCCGCATCAAATTTACCGGCACGCGGCAAATGCATCCGGTA
>DMBA01000143.1 GCA_003446315.1 Ruminococcus sp.
AGCAGGGACGCTTTAAGCATCTGGATGATGCAGATCTGGAAACGATCCTTGCAGCCCGCGACCGGAAGTGGGCGTTTATTGAAAAGAACTTCACTTATAAATAAAATCTATTGCCTACTATCAAAGTATGGTATTGGACAAATGCAGTAAAATCGTGTATAATAAAACCATACCAATCAAATAGGCAATAAAGGAGCAGATAAAAATGAGCAGAGATATTAACAGTAAATTCTGGGATGAGGAGCTGGAAACGCTCCCCCGCGCAGAACTGGAAAAGCGGCAGCTTGCAGACTTGCAGGAGATCGTGCAGTTCGCATATGACCACGCACCGTATTACAAGCGTTCCTTTGATGAAGCGGGCGTAAAGCCGTCGGATATCAAACAGCTTTCCGACATTCAGAAGTTCCCGTTCATCAACAAGAAAACGCAGCGTGATACGCAGGGTGTCGGATCGTTTCTGGGCGAACTGGCAGCCGTACCGGAAGAAGATGTCGTGTTTATATCGACTTCTTCCGGCTCCACAGGTGTCCCGACCGTCAGCCCGTTCACGAAGAAGGACTTTGACGAGTTTCAGGAGACAGAGAGCCGCTGGTTCTGGCAGGTCGGCATGAGACCGAACGACCGCTATGTGCATGCGCTGAACTTTTCGCTGTATGTCGGCGGCCCGGATGTTATCGGCGCACAGAATCTGGGTGCACTGTGCATCTGGGGCGGCACACTGCCGAGCGAGCGACTGCTGTTCATCCTGAAAACATATCAGCCGACGATCATCTGGACATCGCCTTCTTACGCATGGCAGCTTGGTGAAAAGGCTCTGAAATCGGGTTATGATCCGAAGAAGGATTTCAATATCAAGAAGATCATCGTAGCCGGCGAGCTTGGCGGTTCGATTGACGCGACGAGAAAGGCGATCGAGGATATCTGGGGCGCAGAGGTTTATGATTTCTACGGTCTTTCTGATATTTTCGGTGCATGCGCAGCGCAGTGCGAATATCATGACGGACTGCACATTGCAGAGAACCACATTCTTGTGGAGACCATTGACATCCACACCGGCGAGATCCTGCCGCCCGGTGAAACAGGCGAACTTGTCTTCACCACACTCCGCAAGCACGCAAGACCGCTGATCCGGTTCCGCACCGGTGATATCGGCAGAATTGACACCACACCGTGCAAATGCGGCAGAACGCACGGCAGAATCCATATTCTGGGCAGAAAAGACGATATGTTCATTGTATCGGCGGTGAATGTATTCCCGAGCGATATTGAAGCAGTCATCCGCGAGCAAAGCGGCATCACAGGCGAATATCTGATCCGCATTTTCGAGAAGGATTTCACGAACAAATATGCAGTTGAGATCGAGAAGAATGCAGAAAATCCGAAGGATGATGAGACTGTAGCAGCAGAAGTATCCGCAGCACTGAAAGCGCGGATCGGCGTAAAGCCTGCAAAAGTGGTTGTGCATCCGGACGGCGGTCTGAACACCCGTTCCGAGCACAAATCCAAGCGCATCATTGACGAGCGCAAGCTGGATTATTCCATCTGATATTGTATACAGCAAACCGGTGTATCGCAGCAAACGATACACCGGTTTTTTGCGTATATCAGATGATCTTCGTAGACCATTCCTCTACATTCCAGACGATATCAGCGACATCCAAATAGAATTCGGGTTCATGGCTGACGATGAGCACTGTCCCTTTATAATCCCGGATGGCATTTTTCAGCGCATCCTTCGCGTCCTGATCCAGATGGTTTGTCGGCTCATCCAGCACGAGCAGATTGATCTCCCGGAGCATGATCCTGCACAGCCGGACTTTTGCATTTTCGCCGCCGGAGAGCACTTTCATCTGCGAGGAGATCTGTTCTGTTGTCAGACCGCACTGAGCGAGTGCGCCGCGGACTTCGGCATTTGTCATAGAAGGGAATGCGTCCCAGATGACCTGCAAGGGTGTTTCGGAGCCGGATTCTGCTTCCTGTTCGAAGTAACCCGCATCCACGAACTGATCGTGCTCCACGGAGCCTGCAAAGGGCGGGATCAGTTTGAGGAGTGTTTTGAGGAGTGTCGATTTTCCGATGCCGTTGACACCGCGGATTGCGATTTTCTGCCCCTGTTCCACCTGAATGCTGACCGGTTTGGTCAGCGCAGAATCGTAACCGAGCACGAGGTCTTTGCAGTCAATGACGATCCTGCCGGGTGTTCTGGATTTGCGGAAGTGGAAGACGGGTTTCGGCTTTTCGCGCATCAGCGTGATTTTCTCCATTTTATCGAGTTTCTTCTGGCGGGATTTTGCCATATTGGTGGTAGCGACACGCGCCTTATTTTTGGCGATAAAGGTTTCCAGCTCAGCGATTTCCTTTTGTTGTTTTTCGAAGGCTTGTTCGGTCTGTCTTTTTTTGAGTTCATACATCCGGACGAAATTATCATAGTCGCCGGTATAGCGCGTCATGACGGCATTTTCGACATGATAGACCACATTGATGACGCTGTTGAGGAACGGGATATCATGTGAAACGAGGATGAACGCATTTTCATAGTTTTGCAGGAAATTTGTCAGCCATGCGATGTGGTTTTCGTCGAGAAAATTGGTAGGTTCGTCGAGGATCAGGATCATCGGATTTTCGAGCAGCACTTTCGCAAGCAGGACTTTTGCACGCTGACCGCCGGAAAGCTCAGAGACATCGCGCTCCAGACCGATTTCCTGCAAGCCGAGTCCGTTTGCATATTCCGAGATTTTCGCATCAATGGTATAGTAGCCGCTGTAATCGAGGATGCTTTGGATCTCACCGACATCATCCATAAGGGCGGCGGTTTCTTCTTCGGAGCAATCCGCCATTTTTTCGTACATAGCGATCATTTCGGCTTCAAGATCAGCGAGATGGCGGAAGGCATCCTGCAGCACATCGCGGATGGTCTTGCCTTTTTCCAGTGTACTGAACTGATCGAGATAGCCGGTGGTGATATGTCTGCACCATTCCACTTTGCCTTCATCGGGCATGAGCTTGCCGGTAATGATGTTCAGAAAGGTTGATTTCCCCTCACCGTTTGCGCCGACCAGACCGACATGTTCGCCTTTCAGCAGCCGGAAGGAAGCATCATTCAGAATTTGTCTTGCACCGAAACCGTGCGTGACATGTTCAACATTCAGAATACTCATTTTGCACACTCCGTAATCAGATTTCATCTTATTATACCAGATTGTGCAGGAAAATGCAAATAGGGTGATTGGCAGCGCTTTTTTGTGATACGATTCAGGGCGCTTTTGTAAGATGCACCCCCGTGCAGAAAGAACCGGGCACGGGGGTGTGTGAATATGATTTTGTTTTCGTTATGCGATTCAGAGGACTTTCATATGATGCCGGCGCAAACTCGACGCATCAGTGTTTCTTTTTTGCGAGGAGCGCACCTGCCAAAATTCGCTTGATTTTCATGTTTGATTCCTCACTTTCTTTGTTTTTAGTACTTAAATGTACTAACATCGCCATTATAGCACAGAATTATGCTAAAGTCAATAGTACTGAAAGGTACTAAATAGGGATTCGGCAATTATGCCAAAAAACGGGGGCGTTTTTCTGTGTATTTCCAACGACTGCGGGATTTGCGTGAAGACCGCGACATGAATCAAACGCAGGTTGCGTACCTGCTGCACACCAGTCAGACGGTTTATTCCCGCTATGAACGCGGCTATCAGACCATTCCGGTGGAGCACCTGCTCATCCTTGCAGATTTCTATGGTGTATCCACAGATTATATTCTTGGCAGAACCAACATCATGCATATGGCAGAGTGATGCCGCGCACCGGTTTCAGAGGGCATTTTCGGGTGGTTCCGACCGGAAACAAATCGGGAAAAAAGG
>DMBA01000144.1 GCA_003446315.1 Ruminococcus sp.
AGCAAGACCTGCAAAGAACCCGGCGATATCAAATGGAATTTCACGAAGTTTCTGGTGGATCGGAACGGAAATGTCGTGCACCGCTATCCGCCCGTTACCACACCGGAGCAAATCGAATCCGATCTTGCTGCACTGATCTGAATCAAACCGCAGAATCCCTGTTTCGGCAGGGATTTTGTATTTTTTTGTATGAAGTTCAAAAGCGCTTCTGCATCAGGCGTTGAACCGTTTTTTCATATTTATGAAGTTTTTCTTTATTCTGATATCGTTCATATTGACAAAGAAACTATCTTGTGTTATGATATTGCTATGTTGCATTTATATACTGAAAGGAGCTTTGTTTTCACATGGCAAAAAAACCGAAAGTCAAAAAAGGATGTATCATTGCTATTATAATAGTATTACTGATCGCAGCCGGAATCGCATTTCTCATCCACAAGGCAAAGTCCGTTTTGGAAGCGGCAGTCAGCGTTCCTTACGGCAAAGTCGAGGTACAGGATCTTTCCCAGTATGTCAATCTAAGCGGAAATGTATCCAGTGCAAATTCCATCAACGTCACAACCGATCTGGAACTGAAAGTGCTGAAGCTCCATGTCAAAGTCGGCGATAATGTCAAAAAAGGCGATGTGCTCTGCGAACTGGATGCGACCTCTTTGCAGGAAAAATATGACCAGACACTGAACAGCGCCAATAAATCCCAGAATGCAGAAGATTATAAAATGGGCATTCTGCGCCGCAATCTCAATAATGCAAGATCTGAAAAGACTGACGCACTGAACAAGGCACAGGATCAGATCAATAAAGCCATTGCAGAACGCGATACTGCTTACCAGAACTATAACGCAAGCGTTGACCGTCATAACCAGATGCTTAACGATATCAATGCTTTGCAGCAGGAAGCAGCAGAAAATCCGGATGCCGCTGCAAGACTGGAAATGCTTCAGGCACAGGCAGATGCCCTCTACGAAGCAAATGAAGCAACAAATGCAAGACTCTCTGAATATGATAAAGCCGTCACTGCTGCACAGGATGCCTACACCGAAACATCCAAAAAAGCAGATGAACTGATTCAGTCGGCACAGGATGCAGTCGATGCAGAAACCTATACTGCAATTGATGATGACAGCGCTTCCACACTGACCAAATTGCAGGAGCAGATCGACAACTGCATCATTACAGCACCGGAAGACGGTGTCATCACACAGCTCAATATCAGCGAAGGCAGCTTCCCGAAGGGCGAAAACCTCATGACGATCGAGCAGACGGAATCCCTTGTCATTCGCGGAAAAGTCAGCGAATCCGATATTCTGCGCATTGAAGAAGGCATGCCCTGCGAGATCAAAGCAACCGCAACAGATAACAAGGTCATCAACGGCACGCTGAACCGTATTGAGCGCATTGTTTCTTCGGATGCGAATGTCTCGGACGGCTACACCGTAGAAGTCGCAATTGATGACAATAACAGCAATCTCCTGATCGGCATGTCCGCAAATGCCAAGATCCTGCTGGATAAAAAAGAAAATGTGCTGAGTGTGCCTTATGATTCCGTGCTCGGCAGCGAGAACGAAGGATATTTTGTCTATGTGCTCGAACCGGCAGAACCCAACACCGTAAAAGTTGTCCGGAAGGATATCAAGATCGGCTTTGAAGGCGACTACTATACAGAAGTGCTGGACTGCGATCTCAAGGAAGGCGATATTGTGGCAACCGATGTCTCAAATGTCATGCTGACAGAAGGAACTGTTTTGCCTGATCCCAGACTCATGGAAGGGCTGAATCTTGATAGCTCCGATGCGTCATAATCGGGGGTGCAAACATGTTCTTTTTGGAAAATGTCCGGTTGGCGATCGGTGCGCTGCTGAATAATAAAATGCGCGCCCTGCTGACCATGCTCGGTATTATTATCGGTATCAGCTCTGTTATCACGATCACGACCATCGGTAATTCCTTGCAGCAAACGCTGAAAAGCTCCTTTAATATAATCGGTGACAACGGATTCTATGTTTACTATGATTCCGTTCCGGATGAGGACGGCAACTATTACTACGACTGGAAAGACGAAGACTACATTGACAAAGACATGCTGCAAGTGATGAAAGAACGTTTCGGCAACAAATATCTTATCGCTGAAAGCACCACGATCGGAACCGGAACACTCCGCAACCATAAACAGCAAGCGGTCAATGTCCAGGTCAAAGGCGTTTCGGAAGGCTATATCCGCAGTTATTCCAAGCTGTTCAAACTCAGCTACGGCAGAGCACTGAATGAATATGACAATGAACAGAAGAAAAATGCTGCTATGGTCTCTGATGTGTTTGTGGAACAGTATTTCAAGGCAGGCACCAATCCGATCGGCGAAATGATCTCTGTGGATATTGACAATGTCTGCAATGCGAACTTTGTCATCGTCGGCGTTTATAAGTATCCGAAGCTGCTGGACCGGAATGCAACACCGGGCAGCGGTCTGATGGACAAGGAAACCCCCATCCTGATCCCTTATGAGGCTGGTATCCGGATCGGCGGAAAAGATACACGCGACTATTCTTACCCCAACATCATCATGCAGGATCCGAACGGCGATCATGCAGCGGCACAAGCAGAACTGCAAGCCTTCTTTGATGAACAATTCGAAAAAAGACCGCTTCGTGTCAACATTCAAAGTGACGAAGAACAGATGGAAATGGTAGATACCGTTCTGAGCTTTATCACGATCGGTATTTCTGTCATTGCGGCGATCTCCCTTCTGGTCGGCGGTATCGGTGTTATGAACATCATGCTCGTCAGCATCACCGAACGAACCAGAGAGATCGGTGTCCGGAAAGCGATCGGTGCAAAAAGCAGCGTCATCAAGACCCAGTTCCTGATCGAATCTGTGATCCTCTGTCTGATCGGCGGCATCATCGGCATCCTGCTCGGTATCGGCACCGGCATGCTGATCGGTATTATCGTCAAGGAAGTTGTTGCTTCAACAAGCTCTGATTTCATTGACCTCATTACGATCAATGTGTCGCCTTCTCCCCTTGCGATCATTATTTCGATCGCCTTCTCCATGCTGATCGGTATTTTCTTCGGCATCTATCCGGCTTCCAAAGCAGCAAAAATGAATCCGATTGATGCATTGAGATACGAATAATCACAAATTCAGACTGCTGTGCTTCCTGCATGGCAGTCTGTTTTTCTTCCCTGTGATCCGGTTTAGAAGCACAGATCAGGCAGTTTTTGTGTATACGATTGAAAAAAATGAATCGTTTTGCGCAGTAAGCAACAGAAAGGGATGCGAAAAATACAGCAGGGCTTTGTCGCTATTGCATTTTTTCCGATAATATGGTATAATAACAGCAGAGAGTCTTTTTCTTTGCTGCGTTTTTGTTCGCAGCCGGCTCAGTAGAAAGGAAGAATGATACAATGTTCAATGAATTTCCACCTGAATGGGAAGGGTTTACTCCCGGTAGATGGAGCAACACATCCATCAATGTGCGTGACTTCATCCATAAGAATTACACCCCCTATGACGGTGATGAGAGCTTTCTTGAAGGCCCGACAGAGGCGACAAAAGCACTCTGGGAACAGGTAATGGAGCTTTCACGGCAGGAACGTGAGGCAGGCGGTGTGCTGGATATGGACACCAAAATCGTTTCCACCATTACTTCGCACGGCCCGGGCTACCTGAACAAAGAGCTTGAGAAGATTGTAGGATTTCAGACAGACAAGCCCTTCAAACGCAGCCTTCAGCCCTTCGGCGGCATCCGTATGGCACAGCAGGCTTGCAAAGAATACGGCTATACGGTTGATCCGGAAGTCGTTGACATTTTTACAAAGTACAGAAAAACGCACAACCAGGGCGTTTTTGATGTGTACACCCCTGAAATGCGCCTTGCCCGTAAATCCGCGATTCTGACCGGTCTGCCGGATGCTTACGGCCGCGGCAGAATCATCGGCGATTACCGCCGCGTTGCACTCTACGGCGTGGATATGCTCATTGCCGATAAGGAGCACCAAAAAGCAAACGGTTTTGTGCGCATGACCTCGAAAAATATCCGTTTGCGGGAAGAACTTTCGGAGCAGATCCGTGCACTCGGCGAGCTCAAAGAGCTTGGAAATATCTATGGTTTTGATATTTCCCGTCCGGCAAA
>DMBA01000364.1 GCA_003446315.1 Ruminococcus sp.
CAGACGGACAGTTCACCGCAAGATACAACAACTGTTTCACCGGATGATGCAATGCTTTGCTGCGTTGATCTGACACATCCGGACAGCGATGACCGCGATATGATCTATATGTTTTTTGTAGATCAAAACGGAGCCGTCTTTACTTCGCAATACTGCAATGACAAAGGCTATGATTTTGTCAGAAAAAAAGCCCTGCGTGATCCGGATGTTTTCAATCAAGCCGATCCCTTGCAGGAGATCGGCAGCCTTTCGGATCAGGAACTGCATAATCTGGCAGATGCAATCGCTTCTGTTGATCCCGATGCTGATAAATATATCCGGGATTCCGAAGAACCAATACCGGATGTTCTTGAAACTTACCATCTGATGTACAGTTTTTATTTGCCGGACTGTCCGACTGTTTATACCGCGTATTCGGCAGGTGCGCAAAAAGGCGTTTCCCTGCGCTCCAATGACCCGAATGCAATCGCCGCAACAGATATCATAAATGACACGGCACTCTTTCAACAGTGGTTACAAAGTAATTTGTAATATAAATTTTATTCAGAAAGGGATTTTGGAATGAACAAGAAAACACAACGCATTGTTTCTTCCGCCATTGCATTGCTCGCGTGCTTGCAGGCTGTTTCGCCTGTGGTCGGCTTTGCAATGGAAGAAACAGACACACTCGGCAACTATGCATTGCTTGCATATGCCGCTGACGATGCACTCCGGATCAACGCGCAGACGGTCAGCATGAACAGTGCTGTCCTGTCAAACGGCACCTGCACCATTGATGCAGAAACACAGTATCTCAACGGCAATGTTGAGGAGAATGCCGGTCTGCTGCCCCCCTATCTGCACACTTACCTCGAACGTACCTATTTCTGGGGAGATGATGTCGACGCTTATACTTCCGATCTCTGCGGAACAGACGGCTGCGGCGATGAATTTGTTGCTCCGACGCATATTTACGGCGCGTATTCCACAAATGATAATGTGGAGCTTCAGAATACCGCTGTGATGGTCGGCGGAAATATTGATATCGACAGCAACAGCTATCTTTCCAACAGCGCGGTTCTTTATTCTGCTTCCGGTGACATCAACATCACCGCAAATAATGTTTCCGTTGACGGCATGATCTATGCGCCGATCGGTACGGTCACAATTGATGCAGATTATGTCAATGTGCACGGTACCATCATTGCACAGAATATCATCATCAACGGCGAATATGCGGTCAACCTCAATACCGAACCGGGTTTTGTCAACGGCATCATTGACAATGCAACTTCGGTTGAGCTTCCCGATCACGATGAGGACGAGGATCCCGATATCGGCGAGATCAGATGGAAGAATGTGACTTCCGATGATGAGATCGTCTTTGCGGATGATGAAGGCTATTATATCGTGAAAAATCAGATTCTGCTCTCCTGCGATGATTCCGTCAGCTATGACGATGTTGCGGCACTCGCGGATGCTTACGATGCTGAGATCGTCGGCTATATCCAGATCACAAATGATTATCAGCTCGAATTTCCCGCAGATACCGATATGGACGATCTGCGTGAGATCATCGCTGCGCTCAGTGAGCTGGACTGCATGAGAATGGTAACCTTTAATCTGGTGGATTTTTCCAATCCGGAGTTCTATACCAATGACAGCAAGTATACAACGGATCTGGATGAAGATGCACCTGCCGGAAATGACTGGTATCTGGAAGCTATTAAATTCGGTTCTGCGCTGGTCAATGCCGGTGTGATTCCCTCTTTGGATGCGACCTCTGCGGATGTGAATACCGATGTGCTGTTCAAGGTGAATCTCGGCATCATTGATGCTTCCTTCGATGAATGGCATGAAGATATGGTGGATCAGATCGGCGGTCATACGCTCAATAACTATGCAACCCGCGATACAATGGTCGATGCAGGCGGTGCATCCCACGGCACGAAAACATCCGGTCTGATGGCTGCTACTTCCGGTAACGGCAAGGGTGTGACCGGTATCGCAATCAAAAACCATATCCGCGGTTTTGCAGTCTCTACCGGCATTTCTTCTGTATCCTCTGCTTTCGGCGACAAGGCTGCGCTTTCCTGGATGATCGGCAAAAATGTCAGAGTCATCAATTGCAGCATGGGCTACGGCGATTATGCATTTGCTGCTGCTGCACCGGGCAATGATTCCGGAAAAGAATATATCACAAACTTCCTCTCAAAGCAGGCTGTGATCTATGAGGATCTGCTTTCCAAGTTCCTCGACATGGGATATGATTTCATGTACTGCGGTTCAGCAGGTAACTCCCATAATAGTGATTATTATAAGAATCCGTCAGGCGGAACCGGATATATTTCAGTCAGCCAGTATAATAATGATGTTGCTGATGATCCGACTGCACATTCTGATGTGGATACCACACAGGTCTATAACGGTTCGACTCCCGGCTACAGCACGGATGCAAGATATGACGATCCAATGTTTATGATCGAAACCAACCGCATCCGTTCCAGAATCATGTGCGTCGGCGCAATGTCGGAGAGCTATCACATCTCTGATTTCAGCTGCCGCGGTGACCGTGTTGATCTGGTCGCTCCCGGCGAAAATATCTATAACTGCAAGGATTCCTCTCGTTACTCAAATGCACTTTATAACGGCGGCAGCAACGGAACTTCTTTCTCCTCTCCGATCGTTGCAGGTTCCATCGGTCTTGCATATTCGGTGAACCCGGCATTGGACGGCTCTCTGATGCGTATTCTGGTCACCAATACATCGACACAGATGATCGACAGCACCTATCCGCTGATTAACACTGCAAATCTGACCAACTTCGCAAGAATCTACAGAACCGTTTTCACCGCAAGAGATGAGTTCGTTTCTCCGAGTCAGTATAACGGCGTTGCCCTCGCAACCGTTGTGGACGGCACCACTTCTTCCAGACTGACCGATGTCCGCGTGACTGCGACCAGAAAATCCGGCAGCATGAATACGCCGGTCAATAACAAAGTCTGGAAGACCGATACAGACGGTCAGGTGGAAGTGATCCTGGAACCCGGCGAATATACGCTCCTGTTCGAAAAGGACGGCTATCTGAGCGAAAGCGTTGAGTTTACCAGTGAGCCGGAAGATGTTCAGTTCTTAGGTGAAGTGAAGCTCTTTGATAAGGATACCTACGGCAATTCCAAGTATACCGTTACAGGTTATGTCAGCAATGCACTCAACAATGATATGATCGGCGGCGTTTCCCTGCTGTTCCGCAAGGGCTGGAATAACCGTGAAGGCAACTGGCTCTCCGATCTCGTTGCTACAACCGCAACCACAGATGCAAACGGTAAGTTTACCGCAAAGCTGAAAGTCGGCTGCTATACCGCAGAAGTCAAGAAGAACGGCTTCATCACAACCTATGCAAATATCGTTGTTTCGCCGAATGCCGGTACCCAGCGCATTTCCATCACCCCGGTGCTCGATTCGGATGAATTCAGAATCGTTTTGACATGGGGTCAGAATCCGCTGGATATTGATGCGCATTTGACCGGTACCTATAACAACACACCGTTCTATGTCGATTATACCAGAATGAGCTTTTCTTCCGGTTCCCAGACAATCGCAAATCTGGATATTGATGACAGATATTCCTACGGCCCCGAAACCGTCACGCTGAAGTGGTCGGATGCAATGGGCGACTGCTCGTTCTATGTGCATGACTTTACCAACAGATCCAATGCTTCGTCTTCCGCACTTTCCCTCTCCTCGGCAGAGGTGAAAGTCTATCGCGGCAATACGCTGGAAGCAACCTATAAGATCCCGATGGACAGAGTCGGAACAATCTGGAATGTTTTTGATATCAAAAACGGCGAGATCGTTTCTGTCAATACCTTCCAGTAATGTGAGATCTGCCGGACGTATGTTCGGTTTCGCGGATATAAAATTGAGGTCATCCTTTCACTTTGAAAGGGTGACCTCGTTCTTTTTTGTTTGGAATGAAGGCATATTATGCTTCGTCTATAGTAAACCTGCGGAGCACAATCATCAGATCCAGAAGTGTGATGCATCCGTCGCCGTCCGGATCCGCTTCTGAAAGTCTGCTTTGCTGTTCCGGAATGATGTCTGCATCCTCTGTCACAAAGCGTGCGAATAATACTGCATCTGCAACAGTCACCATTCCGTCGCCGTTATAGTCTCCCTCAGGCGGATTCGCAAATGTGTCCTTTGCGGTGAAGTATCCCGGTGTATCTGCGGTGTCGATGCGTGCGTATTCGCCGTTATCATGGCTTGCGTCACAGACTGTGCCGCAGCCGCCTGTGAGCTTTATGCAATTGTAAAACATCATGTGACTGCTTTCTGCTTTTTCCATACTCCATTTATCAGAAACAAGAATCTTTTCAAGCGCGGTACAATCGGCGAATGCAGAAGTGAAATACGCAACATTTGCAGTATCAAATCCGGAAAGATCCAGAACCGTCAAAGCGCTGCATCCGCTGAACATATCCATCATATTCGTTACATTTGATGTATCAAATCCTGTGACATCCAGTTTCGGCAGTACATGACAGCCGGAGAACATGGAATCCATGTATAACACATTCGATGTATCAAATCCGGTGACATTCAGTACAGCCAGTTTGTAGCACGCATTGAACATAGCACCTATATTGGTGACATTTGCAGTGTCAAATCCCGTGACATCCAGTTCGGTCAGTTCCTGACAGTTGTCGAACATGTTGCTCATATCCTGCACATTTGAAGTGTCAAAACACCGAACATCCAGTGCAGGCAGCTTTTTCAGGCGCTGAAACATGCCTTTCATATTCGTGACCCTGGATGTGTCAAAACCGGATACATTCAATGAAGTCAGCGCTTCACACCCACTGAACATGCTTTTCATATTCGTGACATTTGAAGTATCTGCCTTGGAAAGATCAATGCTTTCCGCTTTGAAATTGCTGAACAGCATTGTGCAGTTCTCCGGCAGAACCGTTCCTTCTTCGCAGACAATTTTCTTGACAGCCGCATTATTCGCATATGCCTTTACTTCGTCTGCAATGACAGTTCCCGTCAGCGTCAGTGTACCGGTTTCTACATCAAATACAACAGAATTGCTGGATGTCTGCGTGACGACCGCTTCTGCTGCGGTGACGGAATCCATCGTGGTTTGGGTCTGTACCGTCGCATGTGCCTGATGCATAGGCATGCATTCTGTACTGAGCAGAACGGTCAGTGCAAGGACGGCAAATCGTTTTTGATATTGACGCATATTTTTCTCCTTTCATGTGAAACATCCAATGATCTTAGTATATCATATTTTGAATAATATGTCAACAAATGATATGCTGCGCTTTTTACAAAATCATTTGTGAATTCCGTG
>DMBA01000332.1 GCA_003446315.1 Ruminococcus sp.
TCAACGCCCATTCTCTTGGAGAAGCTGCCGGCAGCAACATTGCGGACAATGACTTCCAGCGGAACGATCTCCACCTTCTTGACCAGTGTCTCGCGCTCAGAGAGCTCCTCGACCAGATGTGTCGGAACGCCTTCTTTTTCCAGCATAGAGAACATGACGTTTGTCATCTGGTTATTGATGACACCCTTGCCCTTGATGGTACCTTTTTTCGCACCGTCGCCTGCGGTTGCATCGTCCTTATAATCCACGATTACAAGATCCGGATCGCTGGTTGCGAAAACCTTTTTTGCCTTGCCCTCATAGAGCTGCTCACCTTTTGTTACGTTTGCCATTGGAAATTCCTCCTCAAAATGTTTGACAATACAATTACGCGGATTGCTCCGCATTGCTTAGCTTTTTTGGAATATACGCCGGAACTTTTCAGCAAGTGCCGCCGATTTCTGATCCTGTGCCTTTCCGGTTACGGCATCATGGAGTTTCAGAAGCTCCGCATCCGACAGATTCATGCGTTCCAGAAGATCACAAATCTGCGGAATCTTTCTCTCCCGTGCGCAGAAAACACAAAGCGCTTCCTTTTGCGCTCCCCCGTCCGTCTTTCTTGAGATAAAGACCATGCCGGGCAGATTGCCGCATGCGCTGCACACCGGAACCACATCCTGCTGCCGTTTCCGATCCTTCAGATAATCCTGCACCTGCGGGATGTTCCGCTTTTTCGCGCAGTCCATACAAAGTGCTTCCTGCCGCGCCGCGCCGTCCTTCTTCACGCTGAAAAATACGGCTGCATCGGCAATTCCGCACTGCTCACATTTTTTCAGGTCAGCCATAGATCAGAGATCATTCAGCTTTTCCTGAAGTGCCGCATCCTTTTTCTGCACACCTGCGATCATCTCTGCTTTCCGTGCACGGAGCTGTTCCGCAAGTCCCTCATCGGAGAGTGCGAGCATCTGCACAGCGAGGATTGCAGCGTTCTTTGCACCGTCAACGGCAACCGTTGCGACCGGAATGCCGCTTGGCATCATAACGGTTGCAAGCAGTGCATCCAGCCCGTCGAGCTGAGCGCCCTTGCAGGGGATCCCGATCACAGGCAAGATCGTATGACCTGCGATCACGCCTGCAAGATGTGCTGCCATACCAGCCGCGCAGATAATAGCACCGAAGCCGTTTTTCTCCGCATTTTCTGCAAATTCCGCAGCAAGAGCCGGTGTCCGGTGTGCACTCATGACATGTGCTTCAAAGGGAACGCCGAAGCTCTTCAGCTCTGCGATTGCGCCTTTCACGACCGGAAAATCGCTGTCGCTTCCCATAATCACTGCAACTTTTTTCATGATTCATCCTTCCTTTACGGTCAAAGCGGTCATGCAGCGGCACTTTGCCGTGCATCAGTAAATCCGCTGTAGATATATGCACCGTCCGCATTCCGGCTGACGGTCAGCATCATTGAAGTTTCGATGACTTCCAGTCCGTTTCCCTGTCCGGAGCGCTCATATGTCACATGCATCTGCACGGCATAAGAGGGAAGCGCATCGGTTTCACGCCGGTGCACGCGGACGATCTCCGCACTGCGCAGCCGGCAGTTTGCATAGCGGTTCCGGAACGCGGCACGCAGCGAACCGTTTTCTTCCGCGCTCAAAAGGGTGGCATCGGGCGGTTCATGCGTCACAAATAGATTCCGGAGATAGGCAGCCGCGCATTCTCCGAGCTGCCGAAGGGTACTGATCTGCGGCAGCCGATGCAGCACCCCGCCGGAAAACTGCATGGTCAGCCGGTGCAGTCCGACCGGATATTCAGAAGACCAGCTTTCCCAGTCGATTTCCCGGTCATTCAGCACACCGGTAAAGCACTCTTTGCCGAAAGCAGCCGTCAGGATGCCGTCCTCAAACGAGCAGCTTTCCCATGCTTCATCCGACCATCTTGTGCCGTCCTCGTGATACAAATGATAGTATTGTCTGCCGTTTTCGGTAAAGCTGGCTTTCCATACATCCTGCAAACCGGAGACCGGCGCAAAAGCAGAATAGATAAACGGGACAAGCACCTCACCGTTGGAACGGATCAGTCCGAAGCAATCTTTTTTTCCGTCACTGCTGCGTGCGATGAGCACGGTATCGCTCATGATCCGCAAATAATACCATGTTGGTTCGATGAGGGTTCTGCCGTTGGCAGCACGCGCACCCCAGCGCCCGTTCTGACCGGGAAACACCTGCACCGATGCACTGTCTGCGGGCTGTTTTTCCGGCTCAGGCTGTTCCGGTTCCGGCTGTACCCAGCGTGTTGCGGCAGCGCCGAGACACATCAGCAAGGCAAGCAGCACAAGCCAGATTCGCTTCAAACGCCGGTTCATAGGCAGAGATCCTTTCTGTATCGCATCATCGGCATCGGGCAGACGCATCAGTCATGGATGTCTTCCTCATCATCCGCCGCATCGTCATAGTCGTCATAATCCGCATCATCATCGTCCGGATCATATTCATCCTGTGCAGCCCGGTCGGCAGCCTCATCTGCCGCCTGAATTGCCGCTTCATAGTCTTCAAGCTGCTTATCCGAATTCAGTTTGTCGATCAGACCGCTGAAAAAGCCCTTGATCTTGTCAAGGATGCCTTCGCCCTGCTGAACCGGTGCCGCAGATCTGCGAACGGGTTTTTCAGAATATTCCGGCTCGTCATATTCGTCATATTCTTCATATTCCGATTCATCATATGTGCCGTCTTCATATTCCGGCTCATCGTAGGAAGCATCTTCCTCATATGCATCCTCGTCATACGCTTCCTCGTCCTCGTATCCGGGTTCTTCCTCATCATATGCGGCATCATCTTCGTAATCTTCATCAAAGTCGATGCTGTCATAATCAATTTTGACTTCAAACTTTTCCTTTTTGGTTGCTTCCTGTTTTACGGGTGCTGCTGTTTCGGGTTCCTCATCCGGTTCCTCAGCGGGTGCTTCATAGGCTTCCGCATCATAGGTATCTTCCTCATATGCAGCATCATCTTTATAAGTATCTTCATAGATTTCGCCGTCATCCGCCTCGTCATAGGATTCTTCGGAATACGGTGCATCTTCCTGCAATGTATCTTCTTTCATCGCAGAATTCACGATCGCATCAAATTCTTTATCGGCTTCTTTTTTGAGCTGATGCGCTTTTGCCGGCACGAAATCCTCTGCCTGTTTTTCTTCCAGAGCAGCCCGTTTTTCCGCAGCAGCGATGCGTCTTGCAGCAGCCGGATCCTCATGATATTCCGCATTTTCGAGCTGCATCATGATCTTATCATCCTCAGCGGAATCGGGGAAAGACTTTGCCTGCTCCTCCGTTTCCCGTTTCAGATAGATCGGGCGGTGCTTGACTTCGAGATATGTTTTGCCGAGATACAGACCGAGAATACCGGTGCAGAAAAGCTGCAAACCGCCGAAGAACAGCATCGTGCAGATAAGGGTCGGATAGCCGGCAACTGCTTCCCCGACAGCCAGTTTCTTAATGACCGTGATGATAAACATAATCAAACCGATCAGGCAGGTGATAACACCGATGATTGCAGAAACCGAAAGCGGAGCCGTCGAAAAGCCGATCATACCTTCCAGCGAATACCGGAAAAGCCCCCAGAAGCTCCATGCCGTTGTACCGGCAGCACGCTCCACATTCTCATATTCCAGATATTTCACGCGGAAACCGACCCACGAGAAAATGCCCTTGGAAAAGCGGTTATATTCCGTCATAGAGAGCACGGCATCCACCATCTGGCGGGACATAAAGCGGAAATCCTGTGCACCGTCCACAATTTCCGTCTGCGAGATCTTGTTCATGATCTTATAGAACAGGCGGGCAAACCATGAGCGCACCTTGGATTCACCGGCACGGCTGACTCTGCGTGTGGTGGCGCAGTCATATTGACCGCTGGAAACTGCCTCATACATGATCGGCAGGAATTTCGGCGGATGCTGCAAATCCGCATCCATTACGACGCAATAATCGCCTTTTGCATTGGAAAGTCCCGCATAAATGCCGGATTCTTTACCGAAATTGCGGGAAAATGAGATGTACCGGACGCGGGCATCATGCTTTGCCATTACCCGCAAAATCCGCAGCGTATGGTCTTTGGAACCGTCGTCAATAAACAGGTACTCAAATTCCAATTCCGGGTGTTTTTCCTGCATTTGCGCAGAAATCTTCCGGATTTCTTTATAAAACATCGGCAGCACCTCTTGCTCATTATAGCAGGGCACGACCACTGAAATCAGCTTTTTTCCTTCCACGTTGTTTCCTCCGTTCTGTGATGCCGGAATCAAGCCGGCAATTTCGCATAACAATACACCATATATTATACCGCATACAGCGAAAAAAAGCAAGAGGGGAAGCAATAAAAATCGGATACAGACCAAGAAAAAAGCCGGAAAAGTGCATTTTTCGCACTTCCGGCTCAATTTACTGGTAAAGTGTCCCGAACGGATCCAAAATGAGCGTTCTGCCCGCAAACGCCCGCCCATGAAATCCGTTCCATAGGAATTTCGGTTTATGCTATAGGCAAAAAGCACATATTTACGTCGTTTTGCCAGAATCAGAATTCACATAACGTGAAGATCAACGATGTATACTTTGATGCCGTCTTCGTGCAATACAAACTCCGTAATAAGCGTCAGGTCATTTAATTTACCATCAGTGGAAAGGTCATAGCAAGCCTCAAAAGAAGTACCACTCTTGTCAAAATCTACCCAGAACTGATGGTATAAAGATTTATCATATTGAGGCTGGAAGTCAATCGGAACACCATATCTGTCATAGTGCGATAATTCGTTGTCGGTCAGATAATCTTCCGCCCATTCCTTGAAATCCTCAATTGTAATGCCTTCTGCCTGAAATCCGATCGAATCCGGAATCAGATCATATCTCCTGTCCGCCATACAATTAACAATTTCTTTGATGATCGGTTCAGCCAGATCTTTCGCTTCCTGTTCGGTCATAGCTGCATTCTCCTTTTTGTTTATTTGTAAACAAT
>DMBA01000152.1 GCA_003446315.1 Ruminococcus sp.
CCGGTGCTGCCGGATGTATGAATGACTGCAAACGGCGCATCCAAAGCGGGTTCCGCAGGCAGCGGCATCTCATTGGTTTCCGGCAGATCTGTCAGGAGCGTTTCCGCAGGAATGACCGCAGCAGCGTTCCGGAACAATTCCACTTTCTCCGCAGAAACGATCATTGCTTTGCAAGCGCAGCGCTCCATGCATTGCCGAACGGTTTGTTCCGGCAATTCATATTCCAGCGGGACATAAACAAGACCGAAATAAACGGCTGCAAGAATGGCTGCTGCCTGTTCTGCTGATTTTTTGCAATGGATCGCAACGGTATCGCCGGGGCAAAGATCCATTTTCCGGAATTGTTTACCGATCGCCGCAATGAATCCGAATACATCCTGATAGCTGTATGTCACATCACCGCAGCAAATGCATGGATGATCGGCATATTGACGGAATGCATCTGCAAAATAAGCGCAAAGCGGTTTTGTGATCGCAAGTGTTCCGCCGGATGCATTTGCCGCAGAGATCAGATCCTGACTGCGTGCAGGAAGCGGCAGAGAAAGCGGCTGCTGCCAGAAAGTATCCGATGCAAGTGCACGATGCAATGTCTCCATCTGAATGGCAGCCATTTCATGCACCATTTGTCTGGAGAGCAGACCGTCCACATAATTCCAGTTGAACTTGACACGGTCACCAATGCGCTGCACATCAATATCAACCATGATCTGAGAAGTAAATGTATGGTCATAAACCATGCTGAAATGCTGTTTCTGTGCAGGCGGATAATTGAGGATGGTAGAGAAGACGATCGGAATGAGTGCCTGTCCGTAGCTGTCACGATATTTATAGATCTCACGCAGAACTTCAACACCGGTGAACAGTTTATGCTCATAGAGCTGCCAGAGCTGTTCCTGTGTCGCACGAACGGCATCTGCAAAAGACTGTCCGCGGAAATGTTCAGCCGTAAAGACATAGAAAGAGGAGCATTCGCCCATCATATTCTGCACATCCGGATGGAACATCGGACGATCTGTCTCAGGCATACACATCAATAGACGCTGCTTCTGATTCCAACGCAGAATAACATGATTGAACACAGTAAACAAAACTGCAAACGGTGTAACGGAATATGCCTGTGCAAGTGCATTGAGCTGATCCCATTCTGCACTGCTCAAACTGCATTCTTCCTGCGATGTGGTGATCTGTTTGAGTTCAGAAGGATCACAAAGCAGCGGAAGGGAAACGGCATCCGGCAGATCAGGCAATTTATCGAGCCAATACTGCTTATCTGCTTCATATTGCGCTGTTGTTTTGAGCATCTCTTTATAGTCGGAATAATCGCGGAATGAAACAGATGAAGAGGGCAAAACCGCTTCCGGATCGTGATAAAGCGCATCCAGCTCATCAAGGAACAAATGAATGCTCCAGCCGTCTGCGATCAGCAGGTCAAAATACATATGTACAATATAATCTTCCGCAGAAAGTTTTGTTGCAGTAAAACGGAATTTCGGAAGTTCTTCCGGCGGAATGCAGATCTTCTCGCTCTCTTTCCTCTGATGCATGATCCATGCCTGCTGTTCGGATTCAGAGCACATTGAAACATCTTTGACCGGAACAGTTAGCGCAGGACAATCCTTGAGGATGATTTGAGACTTATCGCTCCGGATGACGCAGCGGAGTGCATCGTGCCGCTTGACCAATGCATACAGCGCGGTCAGGAATCGCTCCGGATCAAAGTTTTTCCACTGCAATTCGCCGTAACCGCAGGAAGGTCTTCCCCCAAGCGGGATCGCCGGATCTCTGCCGACCACATATGCTTCCTGTAATTCTGTCAGCGGGAACGGCTGATACCGTTTTTCGGGCGACAATTTGAATGCCTTGATCGGTTCTGCTGCATGCGGAAGGATCGAAGCAATATCACGCAGCGTATTTTTCTCCATAAATTCCCGCACCGGGATCCGCATGCCGTGCTGAAGCTGCATCCGGTTGATAATCAGAATGGCATTGAGTGAATTCATGCCGAGATAATAGAGATTCTCAGAAGGATCAAATGCTTCGAGATGCAGCACTTCACAGACGATCTGATACAGTTTCTGTTCAGATTCCGTAAGCGGCATGTTATCCTGCTGCGTTGTTTCCTGCGGCAAAGATGCAAGCAGCGCATTCCGGTCGATTTTCCCGTTGAAAGTCAGCGGGAACGCCGCAATGGTGCAGAAACGGGACGGGATCATATAAGCCGGCAGATATTTTGCAAGATCAGCACGCAGCGCTGTTTCATCCGGCGCTTCCGCAGCGAGCATAAAAGCAGCCAGCCGCGTTCCGTCCGTGCAGACAACGCATTGTTTGATGCCGGGATACTGCTGTATGCAACGTTCGATTTCTTCCAGCTCAATGCGTTTGCCGAGCAGTTTCACCTGATGATCTTTTCTGCCGGTAATCCGGATATTACCATCCGGAAGATAGCAGCCGACATCACCGGTGAGATACCGGACATTGCCTGTTTCTGTATGGAGATAACGCTTTTTGGTTTCTTCAGGCTGATTCAGGTAACCGGCAGTCACGCCGATGCCTTCACAGAACATGATGCCTTCCGCACCGATCGGCATTTCTTCGAGATTCTCATTCCGGATCGAATAAACCGTGTTTTGGATCGGTTTTCCATAAGGAATAAAGCCGCTTTCCGCATCATGATCCGTAATGATATGCCAGATATTCCAAAGCGTTGTTTCAGTCGGGCCGCCGACACTGACTGTCTGCACATCGGGTGTGATCCGGCGCAAACGCGGATGAATAGACGGTGCGATCTTATCACCGCCGAGAAATACGACACGAAGCGGAAGCTCCGCTTGAATGCCGGCAGTTTCAAGTGTATCCAGATAGTTTTCCATCAAAGCCGGAACGGAGTTCCAGACAGTCACATGACGGCTGAGAATGAGATCATGCCATGAAAGTGCATTGGTTTTATCCTGCTCCTGCGGAACCGCAATGCATCCGCCGGCAGCGAGCATACCGAACATATCGAACATGGACATATCATGTGCGATGTTTGTGAGTGCGATCGCAGTATCCTGTTCCGAGATCGCAAATGTCTCAATGGTATCGAGCAGACAATTGACAACGCCCTTTTGCAGCACTTTGACGGCTTTGGGTTTTCCGGTCGAACCGGAAGTATAGATCAAGGCGAACAGCTCCGATACCGGCGGAAGCGCCCGTGCAGCAGCAGCGGGAACGGTTTCCGGATCAAGTGTTTTGATACCGGTATCCGCAAAAATAGGACTGCTTTCAGCATTGGTCAAAACGGTTTTGACCCCGGCATGCAAAATGCATTCCCGCACACGTTCCGGCGGATAATCATATTCCACCGGCAAATATGCCTTTCCTGCAAATACAATACCAAGCACTGCCATGATCTGCATCGCGCACTTCGGCAGGTATACAGCAATGATCTCCTCATCCGCACAGGCATCCAATGCAGCAGCGATATTGACTGCAATTTGCTGCACATCAGCATAAGAATAGGTGTTTGTTTCCTCTGCAATCGCAATATGATCCGGTTGCTTTGCAAAGCCTGTCAGCAGCAGATCCCGGACAGATTGTTCCGGCAGCGGTTTCTGATTCTCACGCAGAGCAGCAAGAACAGCAGCATCGGAAGCAGGGATTGCCGGAGAAAGATACTGTGTCATAGCCTGCGGTTCGTCAGCAATATGTTCCAGCGTCATCCGGAGCATTTCCGCAAGACCGTTCACTGTCTGTTCGGAAAGATGCCCCTGCAAATATGTGAAATTGACACGCACCTCATTTTCCGCACGATACAGCACAATTTCCAGATCAACATTCGCAGTATGGGACTGCATATAAGAAAGCGAAGCCTCAGCGTTATTCTGATTCTCGGTATCCAGCAACGACGTAAATACGACAGGAACATGATGACTGCCGCTGCTGCCGCTTTGCTGATTCATCGCACGCAGCAGTTCAATGGCATCAAAGCTGTCATGTTCTTTCAGTGTCCAGAGTTGTTTCTGATATTTTTTCGCCGCATCAACAAAAGATTCTTCTGTATTGACATCACAGGGAAATAAAAAGAACGATGAGAATTCGCCGAGCATATCCTGAAATGCAGGTTCAAAAGAAGGTCTGTTTTCGCCGGGAATGCCAATATAAAAGCGGCGTTCGTAATTGTATTTGGAAAGCGATTGAATCAGCGCTGTCAGTACGAGCATAAAAACGGAGATTTGCTGAGAAGCTGCACTGTGTTCCAACGAAGACCAAAGCGCAGGAGAAAGCCGAAGCACCTGAATTGCAGGAACCGTTTCCGGATTTTTGGATTGTTCTGCCGGCAATTTCACAGCATCCGGGAACTGCTTTGCAA
>DMBA01000245.1 GCA_003446315.1 Ruminococcus sp.
TGATTTGACATCGCCGGAAGTTATTTGACAGACTGACACCGTCTGATTTTATCTCAGACGGTGTCCTGTTAAAATCGGATTGTAAACGTAGTCTGATCGGCATTCCAGTGGACATCTGCAAACGGATCTTCGCCGTTTTCCGCGAGCACATCCGGATTGACCGGCGGAGCCAGATCGGCATCCAGTTTCGGGATATCGGGTTCCTGCGCCGGTTCCGCATCTGCTTTTTTCTTACTGCGCGGCATCTCATCGACATCCGGCAGATCATCCAGCAGACTTGCACGCATTCTCGCCTTCTTTTCTTCCGGCGTTTCCGATTCACGCAGACGGATCTCACGTTCTTCCGGTGTTTCCTTTGTGCGCTGCTTCTTTTCCGGTTCCGTTGCAGCCGACTCCTTCTTTTTGCGTTTCCGTTTCGGTTTCTCCGCGGTTTCCGCGGCATCTTCATCGGGAATCTGCGGCAGCTTTGCCTTGGGGTTCACGGGCACAGATTTCTTCCGTGCTTCTTCCAATTCCCGCTTCACGCGCTCCGCATAATTCTGTTCTTCTTCCGCAAAGATGGTTGGCTGTGTTTTTGCTTTTTTCTTAGGTGTTTCCGGCTCCTGCTTTTGCAGCACAACGGGTTTCTTCGGTTCATCCGGTTTCTTCGGCTCCGCAGCCTTTTTGACCGTTTTTGCAGCGGATGCATTCTTTTCCGCTGCCGCATCCGGTTCTTTTGCCTGTTTACCGGAAGTCGGCGGAATGAAGATCTCTTTTTCCTTTTTCAGCGGCTGCTCCGGTTCCGGCTGAGGAACCGGCTGTGTCTCGTCTTTCGGCACTTCCTTCGGCGGTTCTGCCGGCTGACGGAACAGGAAATCCGGATCAGAAGATGCAGCCTGCTTGACCGGTTTCCGCATCTTTTTCGGGACAGATGCTGCCGGATCCGGAGCCGGTTCCGGTGCATAAGTCTGTTTGATCTCCGCTTCAAGCACATCCAGATTCAGCGGCACCAGTGTCATCATCATATGATGCTGCTTTGCATAGCGCTCGGCATAACTGCCTTCCTCTGCATGCAGGCGGAATTTCGGGCACTCCGTAAACGCATTATCGCTGATCTCAGTAACAGAAGCCGGGATCGCAATATCCATCAGGTTATCGCAATGGCTGAACGCCGATTGTCCGATGCGTGTTACGCCGTCGGGAATGATGACCTTCTCAATACCCGAATGATAAAACGCTTCATTTTCGATCTCCGTCAAAGTAGCCGGGAGCCGCAGCGTTTTCAGGCTTGTACAACTGCTGAACATTGCATGTCCGACTTTCGTCGCACCTTCGTGGAAATCGACCTTTTTCAGGGATGTACAGCCGTGGAACACATAATCGTCGATCTTGCGCAGCGTAGAAGGCAGTTCCACACTTTCAAGCTGTTCGCAGTAAGAAAAAGCTGCATGCTGCAAATGCATCACGCCGTCCTGCAAGCGCAGTTTCCGGATGGGGAGCTGTGCAAAAGCAGCAGGGCCGATGCAGCGCACGCCCATCGGGACGCTGACTTCCGGCTGCGTAATATTCGCATGCATCAGGATATTGGCACCTGCAATGGTAAACATTTCTGTACGCCGCGCCAGCCACGGCGTATCGGCAAAGGCTTCCACGCCGATCTCGGTCACGGTCTTCGGGATGATGACATCCGTCAGCACACCGCAGTTTGCAAAGGCATTGTCGCCGATGCTGATGACACCTTCCGGGATCACAGCCTGCCGCAAGCCGCCGCGTTCAAACGCATGCGGGCCGATGCGGTGCACGCCGACCGGAATCGGGCTATAGCCGTCCGCTTTGATCAAAAATCTGCCGATAATATAGTGTCCTGCTGTCATACGGAACAGCGGCGTATCTGCAAAGGCATTGCCGGCGATCTCCACAACGCTGTCCGGCACATAGGCTTCCTGCAAGCTGCTGCATCCGCGGAATGCATTTTGCCGGATATATTTCGGGCCTTCCGGTATCACGACAACGCGCAGGGACGAACAGCCGCTGCAAACGCCGTCCGTGACGGCATGCAGCTTTGCCGAAAACCGCAGTTCTGTCAAAGACATGCAGTCCCGCAGCGCTTCATTTTCGAGTGTTTCCAATGTATCCGGCATATAGAACCGGCGCATCGTGGTGCAGCCCTGAAACGCATTTTTCCCGATGGATTCCATACCCTGCGGCAGGATGACTTCCAGCAGCGGGCAATCCCGGAAGGCAAAAGCACCGATTTTTTTCAATGTACTCGGCAGATAGATCCGCTGGAGACTCCGGCAGCCGTTGAAGGCATATCCGCCGATCTCAACCACGCCTTCCGGCACAACGACAGAAACAAGCTGCCGGTTCTGCTCGAACGCATGGTTGCCGATGCGAATGACACCTTCCGGCACCATGATATCCCGCACATTATATTCCTGCGAGTATTTCTTCAAAATGCCGTATTCGATAAAGAAAGCGGGATTACAGCCGCGCAGCAGATTTGCTTCCCGTTCCGTATAGCACATGATGCCGTGCAACTGTGCATACTGATGGGCAGCACTGCCGGAGACTGTTGTAATTGTTTGCACATGATGATCTGTTCCGAACGCATAAGGATGGATCTTGGTGACAGACGGCGGGATGACCACTGTTTTCAATTCGGTGCATCCTGCAAAGGCATCTTCACAGATCTCCGTGACTGTTTCCGGAATATAGACTGTTGAAAGCGACGCACAGCAAGCAAATGCCTCCCGTCCGATCGTTCGCAGACCGCGTGAAAGAGTGAGATTGACCAGCGATGTGCAGGCATAAAACGCGCGGTTATCCAGATATTTGACATTTTCCGGAATTGTGATTTCTTCCAGTTTGGAACAGCCGGAGAACACGCCGCGTGCGATTGCTTCCACACCGCTTGGGATATTCAGCTTTTTTAAGCCGCTGCAATTACAAAACGCCCATGCGCCGATAGTTGTGACACTTTCGGGCAGTTCAGCGCTGCGCATGATATGGCAGCCGTCGAATGCATTTGCACCGATCTCCTGCAAACCTTCCGAGAAGCTGACATTTTGCAGCTCTGCGCACAGCGAAAACGCACGCTCTCCGATTGTCCGGACAGACGGCGGGATCTGCACACTGCTGACTTCTGTCATGGCAAATGCTTCATCTGCAATAGCCGTCACACTTTTCGGGATCGAAAGCATTTCTTCCTGCTTCCGGATTCCGAGCCGTTCGAGCGCACCCACTCCTTCATATTTCAGCAAAACGCCGTTTTTTATTTTGAATCCCATACGCGCCTCCTGAAAAATGATGATAGTTACATAATCATTGCATTTTAATCATTATAACATAGTTTCCCGCTTTTTTCAAGCGAAACGGAGCGTTTGACCTGTAGAATTATTCCATCCGGATTTGGCTATTCTGCACATAATCCCTATACACCCGTTTGCAGACATCTTGCGGAATATCCGAAGATTCGACCTTTTTCAATCTTCCGCAGACAATTTCCGCCGCAATAAATACGCAGTACCGTCCGGTCAGACAGCACTGCGCATCCATTCTGTTCCGTTATGTTCAGCCGTTGGCATCATTCAGATATGCATCAATTGCGGAATAAATGACACCGACCGATTCGCTCCACTGCGTCTGACCCTTGGATGCAGCGCGGATACCGTTTTCATTCGAATCCAGAATATCCTTGACATCCGTCGATACAGCGGTATAGAAATCATAATGCGGATTTGCCTGCGCCATTTCGTGGCACTTATGCAGCATTTCCACCATTTCATCCGTCCAGCCGTAGTCATCATAAAGGCCTTCCGTAGCGATCTCATCCGCCCGTTTATTGGTGATCGTGACGCGCTTGCATGCCGCAAACTTTGCCACGCCTTCCGGATTCTGACCGCCCTTGACCATCACATAGCCGTCCAGACCGCACGGGATATAGTATTCCGAAGCATTCGGATCTTTCGGCATGGGGACAAACATAGCATTCTCGCCGAAGTCATTCTTCCATGTATTATTGTACATTGCCCAGCCGCCGCACGGATAGAACAATGTTTTGCCTTCCTTGATATTGGAAGGTGTTGCAGTCCAGCCGTAGTCGCCGACACCGATCGCCACACAATTCGTAGAGCCGAGCTTGAACATCCAGTTCTGGAGCCGTTCGATCGCCGGATCTTTCAGATTATTCACCAGTTTGCCGTTTTCCATGCCGATATAAGGCACGCCGCATGTTGCGGAAAGACCGGCTTCAAACCACCAGCCGTCAATGCCGTACTGTCCGTTTTCGGGATCCACAAACTGCTGGAGCATTTCGGTAAAGGTATCCCAATTCCAGTTGCCCTCTGCAAACAGTTTTGCGGGGTCTTTCAGACCGTTCTCCTCAATGGTATCGCGGTTATAGATCACAAGGCAGTTATCGCCGGTGACATTGTTGACGATCACATAGTGCTTGTCTTTCCACTGGAACTGATCCATGATCTCCTTCATATCGGAGAACAGCGGATCTGAAAAGTCAATATAGTCGTCGATGGGGACAAACATTTCTTTGATCGCACCGCGCGGGATCGCATCCAGATCCGATGCCGGGAAAAAGTCGATGCCGTCGCCGCTGTTGATCGCATTTGCAAGCTGATCGTAACGCGCATCCCAATCCACCTGATGATACTCCACTTCGCCGCCGTAACGGGAATGGAAGATCTCAAGCTCGATGGGCGTTTTCTTACCGGTCGCATCCGGATTGATGTCCCAGTTTGCCATCCATTTGATTGTTTTATTTTCCAGCTCACCGGTCAGGCGTTCATCTTGCGCAGCGATCTCAGCCACTTCCGCAGCCGTAGCAGAATCCAGCGGATTGTCATAGGTTGGTTCTGTTGATCCGCAGCCGACCAGTGCCCCGCTGACGATTGAAGCCAGCAGCACTGCTGCGATTGCATTTCTTGTTTTTTTCATAATGCAGGTTCCTCCTAAAAAAGCGCCCCAAAAAATCAATTTTTACCCGTTCATTTTTCAGCATAAACACAGGATGTTCGTTATTATTTTATCATATTTTATGTAAAATGTCAACGAACATTTTGCAAAAGAATTCAATGGCTTTCTTTTGGCTTTCTGTGCTTTTGTACAAAACATCGGATTTTTTCATTTCTGACGTGCAGAAATTCGTTCTTTTTGTAAACAAACGCGCCGCAGAACCCGATATCCTGCGGCGCATCTTATATGCCAAAGCGTCCACTTTCCGGCTTCCGAACCGGAAGCTGTTCTGTGGGCGCATGCTGTGCATTCTGCCACTTCCCGTTCGATCCGAAGCCTGAAATTGCCGCTTATCCGTATTATATGCAGAAACCGGCGATTTGCAACCGGTAAATTCCGGAAATTCCGTGCAAAACGAAAACACCCGTCCTGCCGGTCATCGGCTGAACGGGTGTCTCCGTTTTCAGAAAGGGATCAAAAACTGCTTTATCACAGCGGCATCAAAAGGCTGCTATCTTTTCATGCCGCTTCGGAATGGCGATCAATTGGTTTCAGTCGGAACCTTTTCCTGAAGCACCAGCGGGATCTCCATATCTTCACCGTTTCTTGTAATGGTGAGGGTGATCGTCTCGCCCGCTTTATACTGTTCTTTTGCGGTGTTCAGTTCTTCATAATTTGTGATGGTTTCATCGTTGATTGCGATGATGACATCACCGACCTTGATGCCTGCGAGGTCTGCTGCACTGCCTTCCTCAACCGCACGGACATAAACGCCGATCGGCAGACCGAA
>DMBA01000353.1 GCA_003446315.1 Ruminococcus sp.
GCATCGAAGACACAGCCGCGTTTCCACGCATCATAAACCACGTTGCAGAGTCTGCGGTCACCCTTTGCAAGTACGGCTTCCAGAATACTGGTATCCGGAAAATGCCAGCTTGCGCGGATGCGCTTGTGTCCCTTGACTGCTTCTTCGAGAATGCTCTGTTTATGCGCGATCATTTCACGGGTATCCTGCGGATGAAATTCGAACGGCGTAAAGGGCTTTGGTACGAATGTAGCAACGGAACAGGAGATCTGCACCGGTTTTCCTTTCGGGCGGTGTTCCATCTCGTAGAACATATCGACCACGCGCTGTGCAAGCTCCACAATGCCGCGGATATCGTCATCTGTTTCGGTCGGCAGCCCCATCATGAAATAGAGCTTGACGGATGTCTGACCGCCGCTGAATGCGATCTTACAAGTGCGCATCAATTCTTCTTCCGTGACATTTTTATTGATGACATCACGCATTCTTTGCGTACCGGCTTCCGGTGCAAAGGTCAGACCGCTGCTTCTGACGCGGCGCATGCGGTTCATCAGACCCGTGCTGAAATTATCCACACGCAGAGAAGGCAGACTGAGGTTGATGTGTTCATTTTCGGTAAATGTCAGCAGCCCGTCCATCATTTCTTCGATCTGCGAGTGATCGGAAGTAGAGAGCGAGCAGAGGGAAAGCTCGTCATAGCCGGTATTGTTGATGAGTTTGCGGGATTGTGCGCAGATCGTTTCCGGCGTTTTTTCGCGGAACGGACGGTATAGGAATCCCGCCTGACAGAATCTGCATCCGCGCAGACAGCCGCGCAGCACTTCTGTGACAGCGCGGTCGTGCACGATCTCCGCAAACGGCACGACGAAGTCATCCGGCGCAGGACATGCATCAAAATTCTCGATGATGCGTTTTTTTACGGTTGCAGGAGCGCCGTCCTTCGGCGTGACGGCTTTGACCGTACCGTCCTCATTATAGGTGACATCGTAAAGCGAGGGGACATATACGCCCTGAATCTGCGCAGCCGCGCGCAGGAATTCGGAACGGGTCGCACCGGCATCCCGCATTTTGACGTACAGATCCATCACTTCGAGATCGACTTCTTCGCCTTCTCCGAGGAAGAACAGGTCAAAGAAATCGGCGATCGGCTCCGGATTGCACGCACAGGAGCCGCCCGCACAAATGATGGGTGCGATATTTTCCCCGCGGTCTTTCTGCCAGACCGGAATGCCTGCCAGATCGAGCATATTGGGGATATTGGTATAACAAAGCTCATAGCCGAGCGTAAATCCGACAAAATCGAAATCTTTGATCGGTTCAAGGCTTTCGAGCGCATAAAGCGGCACATGATGTTCCCGCATCAGCGCTTCAAAATCGGTATCCGGTGCAAAGACGCGCTCGCACCAGTATTCCGGACGGGCATTGATGCAGGAATACAGCACCTTCATGCCCAGATTGCTCATGCCAACATCATAGCGGTCGGGAAAGCAGAATGCAAAGCGTGCTTTGACATCCGCCTTGTTTTTCATGATGCTGCCCATTTCGCCGCCGATATAACGTGCGGGCTTTTGTACCTGTAGCAGCAGCGGTTCAATTTTTTCAAAGAGGTTCATAATAGATGTATCTCCGATGGATTGATCATGGGGGGCTGCCCTCAGAACAGGCACTGATAATAAAAAACAGCACGATCAGCACAAGAACGACCGCAATCACACGCCATATACTTTCGGCAGTTGTGCGCTTTTTCGGTTCAATTGCGTTATTCTGCCTCGCATGCTGATATTCCTGCTCGCTTTCGTATGTGATGCCGTCTTTTTTGAACATTTTTTACAACCTCATTCAGCGATCTGTTTCCGCACAAATGCCCCTTCCGGCACGGGAAAATCACAGGCAAAGGAGCAGTCCATGACCGCATGATTTGCACTTTCGATGGGTTCGCCTTCGCCGTTTTGCAGGTCTGTGACCGTCAGGACAGGCGGCATCTGCTGCGGCATGAGGATCTCAACGGTATCGCCTGCAAAGAAGCGGTTTCTCTGGCTGACATAGAGTCTGCCGTTTTCCTGCTTCTGCACGATGCCGACGACCTCATAATCGCGGATATAGCCGTTTTCTTCCTGCCAGATGAGGTCTTTGCGCTGTCCGAAGGCAAAACCGCAGGTATAGGGTCTGTGGCTGACGTTGTTGAGCTCATTTTTTACCCATTCCGGCACATCCTGCGGCGTTTCGCCGAAGATGCAGTCGATCGCCATGCGATAGGCATTCGAGACACCGGCGACATAATACGCAGCCTTTGCTCTGCCTTCGATCTTAAAGGAATCCACGCCTGCATCGGCGAGCTCTTTCAGATAGGGCATCAGGCAGAGGTCTTTTGCATTGAGGATATAGCTGCCGTCGCTGTCCTCGTCAACGGGAAAATACTGCCCCGGACGTTTTTCTTCCATCAGCGCATATTTCCAGCGGCAGGACTGCGCACACGCACCGCGGTTTGCATCTCTGCCGGTGAGATATTCCGAGAGCAGACATCTGCCGGAAACGCTCATGCACATTGCGCCGTGGACAAACACCTCAATCTCCAGATCTTTCGGCGTTTTGGCACGGATCTCCGCAATTTCCGCAATGGAAAGTTCTCTTGCGAGCACGACTCTGCTGACACCGAGATCATAGAGCGCGTTTGCGGTTTCATAGTTGACAACGCCGGTTTGCGTGGAAGCATGAACGGCGAGTTCCGGCACGAGTTTTTTTGCTTTTGTAATGATGCCGAGATCGGCGGCGATGAGTGCATCAATGCCGCAGCCGGCAACGGTTTTGAGAAACGCCGGAAATGCGTTTGTTTCGGCATTCCGCGGCAGGATATTGGCAGTCAGATAGACTTTAACACCCCTTGCATGGGCGGCACTGACAGCCGCCCGCAGGGATTCAGGATCAAAGTTTTTAGAAGCGGCACGCATGCCGTATTCCTTCGCCCCGACATAAACAGCGTCCGCACCGAACTGCAAAGCAGCGGCGAAGCATTCGCTGTCACCTGCGGGGCACAGCAGCTCCGGCTTAATCATTTGCGCCGTTGCCGTTTGCGGCAGCATCAGCATCAGCATACTGCTGCTGAACGAGTGCAAGGTTTGCTTCGTGTTCCTGCAAGGTATCAGCATAGTAGATCTGCTTGGTATCAATATTCGCATTGAAGAAATAGTGCGTGCTCGGTGTCGGATACAGCACCGCTTCGATGGCTTCTTTTCCGGGGTTATTGATCGCACCGGGCGGCAGACCGGGGCCGTCATAGGTGTTATATGCAGTAATCATCGGCTCGTTATTGAATTCGAGGTTCGGTGTGATGACATCCTCAGCATATTTTCTGGTCGGGTCAGATTCCAGTTTCGGGAACAGCGCGCTGTTGTTCAGACGGTTCCAGAAGATACCGGCAACCATTTTCATGGAGTCCATGGTAGGAGCCTCACCCTGCACGATGGAAGCGAGCGTAATGACTTCATCGAGTGTTCTGCCCAGCTCATCCATCTTGCGGTAATCGCCTTCGGTGATCTTGGAATCGAAGTTTGCATAGATCTTCTGAGCCACGATATTGGGCTCTTCGTGGACATAGAATTCATAGGTATCCGGGAAGCAATAGCCTTCCATTTTCTGGAATTTCAGCGGGTTATTGTTATTGAGATGGTTCTCGAATTCGAATCCGAAGCCGCCGCTGTTGAAGTAGAACAGGAACTTATCGCTGTCACAGACTTCATTTTCTTCGAGGATCTTCGCTGCATCGAGCAGTGT
>DMBA01000305.1 GCA_003446315.1 Ruminococcus sp.
TTAAGTTGTTGGCATTGATGGGGCATCGCCCAATTTCGAATCCATCGGAGATACCGATTCGATCCGTGGTTTCATAAGTGAATAGCAGCCTTGACATTTTTTTGAAATCGCTGTAACATTTTGAGGAACGGTATCGTCATATAGGGTGAAAGCAATTACAGAAAGGACAGGAAGTGATGTTATGCAGATGCCGGAAGACCGTGAGATCGTGGCGCTGTTTTTACAGCGGAATCAGCAGGGAATTGCAGAAGCAGCGCGAAAATACGGCAGCTTATGCACCAATATGGCAGCGAATATTCTTGGCAGCCGACAGGATGCAGAGGAATGCGTCAACGATGCGATGTTACAGCTTTGGGAATCCATTCCGCCGGCAGAACCGGAAAATCTCGGCGGATATTTGCTGACCATATGCAGGCGCAAAGCGCTTGACCGCATGCGCTGGATGCAGCGGGAGAAGCGCGGCAGCGGGCAAAAAACGCTTGTTTATGAGGAAATGGCGGAATGTCTGGCAGCGCCGGAACAGCCCGAATCCGCCTTTGATGCGAAGGCTTTGAGTGAAGCGATCGGGCGGTTTCTGGATACGGAAAAAGCGGAAGTGCGCGTCATGTTTATGCTGCGTTACTGGGCATGTCTTTCGATTGAGGAAGTGGCAGAAGAATGCAGTGTCCGCAGCGGAACTGTGCGGGTGACACTGCTGCGCACAAGAAATAAGCTGCGGAAGTTTCTGGAACAGGAGGGGTATCTATGAATGAAAAACAATTCTTTCAACTGATGGACGGCATGCGGGAGACACATATTGCAGAGGCTGCCGGATGGAAATACCGGCAGACAGAAAAAGACGCGGAAACCGGCGAAATATCACCCGAAAATGAGATTTCTGCGCTTTTTGACAGAGAACAGCCGAAAAAGACCGAAAACAAAACAATTATCATGAAAAAGGAGACAGAACCGGAAACGAACCCGAAAACGGACAAAAAACCGCAAAAAGATCCCTCTGCAAACATGCTGAAATATACGGCAGCCGGCATTCTGACCGCTGCGGCAGCACTGGTGCTGGTGGTCGGGGGATTGTGGCGGCAGACCTTGCAGGAGCATGCAGATTCCATCTGGACACAGCCGGGGATGTCCGGAACGGCAGCAGCAGGGGAGCAGAAGGATACAACAGCGCCGCAGGATACAGCCGATTCCGGCGAAAGCACCGCATTTGATGCTGCCGCGTATACTGTTCCTGCAAACGGTGCGCAGCTCCCGCCGGATGCCGTTGAAGCCCAATCAACGGAAATGACAGTACCTGCTGTGTTTGAAGGGCAGAATTTTATAGGCGGAAGCGGTGAGCTCCGTCCGCTGAACGGGCCGGGTTCCACCTTGTTTATGGAAGACGATGATTATTATTATGCGGTTTATTATTACGGAGATTCGGCGCATTATCCGACTTCTGCGGTGCGGTATGACCGGCATCGTGTATATGAAAACGGCATCTTAGCCGGCGAGGAGATCAAAGGCGCGGAATCACTCCCGTATATGATCTCAGACGGTGAATCGTTCTATGAACAGCCGGTCAATACATGGGGCGTGCTGCGAAAACTGGAGCAGGATGGTTCTTTTTCAGACTTTCTGCCCAATTCCCGCATCCGGGAAGATATAGAGCTGAACGGCGATAATCTGATCTATGACCGGATCATTCCGCTGAACGATCACCGCTATTATTTGTATGCACATACCAATCCGGAAGCGGCTTCCGGCAAGGTTGCCATTCTACTGAATATGATCTATACGCCGGAAACGGATGCGATCGTATATTTGCCGGAAAATATGTGTCTGACCGGAGATGCTGCCTGCTATGATGCGGAACAAGACCTGCTTTATCTGCCTTCCAATGGGATGGTATACCATATGGCCCGCAGCCGTGCATACGGTTCGTCGACTGTTTCGGAATATGGAGAGGAAGCAATGGGCGTGCACTGCTTTGATTGTGCAACAGGCACGCAGACTCGCGCTTTTCCTGACGTTCGGGAAGACCATACAGATGGTTCGGAATGGGCAGTTTGCGGCGATGCGCTTTATTATCTGGTGCGGCAAATCAGCGAATCCCGAAAAGAGACTGTGTCGCTTCATAGAATTGATATGACGACCATGGAAGACACATTGCTTGCCGATGATACCGATTTGCAGCAGATCATCTGTGTCAACGGGGCGCTTTACGGCAGAACGCATGTCAGTGTCGGGGATGATACGCTGATTCGTTTGGATGCGGACGGTTCAACCGCTGATATCATCATAAAGAGCAACGCGATCTTCAACATCACCTATAGCGGTATGGGCGATTATGTATATGTCGGATGCAGAAGCGGCGCTTTTGCAGGCACTGAGGCTGTGCTGCTTCATCTGCCGGATGCAGAATGCATTTTGCTCGGAAAACTTTCTGCATCAGAATAAATATGCTGAAATCTCCGGTCTTGCAGGTCGTGTCTGCATCAGGTCGGGATGGTTCAATCAAACAGAAACGGGAGAAGCTGAGATCCGGCTTCTCCCGTTTCGCGCTGATCGGATTACTGCATCTTGTAAGCGTCAATCATTTTCTTG
>DMBA01000174.1 GCA_003446315.1 Ruminococcus sp.
CCGCCGTGACAGGGCGGCATTCTAAACCAACTGAACTACCAGACCAAATGGTTGCGGGAGAAGGATTTGAATCAACGACCTTCGGGTTATGAGCCCGACGAGCTACCGGACTGCTCCACTCCGCGGGAACAAATGTATTATACCACAAACGGCGAAGAAAGTCAAGCAAAAAACGCAAAAACAGCAGAAGTGATAAAATAGGATATGTAAAGTTTGAAATACATATTCATCTCGCATGAATATCATAAGAAAGCGGGTGCAAGGAACATGAGTCAACCGGAAAAAGCTGCGATATATTTGCGATTATCGAAAGAAGACAGGGAACAAAAAACGGAGTCATGCAGTATTGCATCACAGAGACACATCCTGATGCAATATGCAGAGAACGAGAAAATTAACGTATGTGCTGAATTTTTAGATGATGGGGAATCTGGCACAAAGTGGGAAAGAAGCGGCTTGCAGAGCATGTTGTCTGCGATTGAGGAAGGATTTATTACAACAATTCTGGTGAAAGATCTATCAAGGCTGAGCCGTGATTATATCCGGACCGGGATTTTGCTGGAGCAGTGGTTTCCGGAGCATCATGTTCGATTTATTGCAGTTGATGATGGGATAGACAGCAAAAAAACGGGATTTGTGGATCATTTTTCGCCTTTGCGTGCGGTTATGGATGACTGGTATGCACGGGATATATCGCAGAAAGTGCGGGCGGCAATTCATGCACGCCAGAAAGCAGGATACTGTACAGCGGCGATTTTACCGTATGGATATGACAAAAAGCAGACAGAAATCGGGATTTCTGAGGAAAAGGCGATCATTGTACGCAAAATCTATCATTTATACCAAAAAGGGGTGAGCTGTCAGAAAATCGCTGAAAAATTGAATAAAAACCAAATTTCATCTCCGCGCAATGCAGCAGGGGGCTGGTCAGATCAGACAGTCCGTCATATTCTGAAAAATCCGGCATATACAGGGCATTTGCAGCTGCATAAAACGCAGAAACTGAGCTATAAATCCACAAAAAAGCAGATTCTTTCGCAGAATGAAGGAGTTCTGTTTCAAGTGCCGGCAATTATTCCGGTCAGTCAGTTCCGGACGGTACAGGATTTGTTAAAGAAAAACGGACATACCGCAGGAAGCAAACACTGGTTATCCGGAAAAGTGGAATGCGGGTTATGCGGATGCAGGATGATCGTAACGGGAAGCGGGTACAAACAGCGCATGATCTGCGGGGGACGGCGGCGAAAAAACGGCTGCGGAAACGCTTCTGTACTTGTCCATACAGTCATGGAACAAATTGCGGAAGCGTTGATGCACAGCGGCATACAGGCAGATCTATCCATCTTAAAGCGCATCGTGGAACGCATCACAGTTTCACCGGAACAGATCACAGTATTTTTATCCTGTCAAAAACCGCATACTGACGAGCAGGTGTATTCCTTTGGCTCCGGATCATAACGGCGCATAGCGATATACTGGGGGCTTACGGTAAAATGTGGAAAATTAGAGGTCAAACCATTGCATTTTTTCTTTTGATATGGTATAATAAATAGGATATGAACTTTCACAGGAGAGGACAAAGGAAAATGAAAGAAAAGAACACAATACAAGAGCAGGAATCGCTCATTTATGGCAGAAATGCTGTTTTGGAAGCATTGAAATCCGATACACCGCTGAATCATATTCTTGTAACGGGCATGAACGGCAGTCTTGGTGAGATTTGCCGGGAAGCAAAGAAACGCGGCATTGTTATCAAACAGGTTGACAGCCGGAAACTGGATCAGATGACAGGCAACGGCAATCATCAGGGTGTCTGCGCGGAAGGTGCATGTGCCGGTTATGTTTCGGTATCGGAATTACTGGAGATCAGCGAAAAGAAGGGTGAAAACCCGTTCCTGATTCTTTGTGACGGCATTGAAGATCCGCACAATCTCGGTGCGATCCTTCGAACCGCAGAGGCAGCAGGTGCACACGGTGTGATTCTGCCGAAGCGGCGGAGTGCATCTCTGACGCAGACCGTATATAAAACATCTGCCGGTGCAGCGAGCTGGATCCCGGTAGCGCGTGTCAGCAATCTTGCAACAGAAATGATCGCACTGAAAAAGAAAGGCATCTGGTTTTATGGCGCTGATATGGAAGGCAATGCTGCTTTTCAGACTGACCTGAAAGGTGCGGTCGGACTTGTGATCGGATCGGAAGGATTCGGATTGAGCGCACCGGTGCGTGCACAATGTGATGCCATGATCTCACTTCCGATGTTCGGAAAAGTGAACTCGCTGAATGCTTCTGTAGCAGCAGGAATCCTGATGTATGAAGCAGTGCGGCAGCGTCAGGCTTAATTCACAAAAGAAAGGATGCAGAAATATGTCGTCCAAACGCCATAAAAATAAAAAAGAGCATGCAGAAGCCATCCAGCCGACTGAGCAGCAAAATACAGAAGCCGCGCATGCAGATTCCGCAGATACCGAAGCGATAAAAACAGAACAGCAGGCATCTGAAGCGGAAAAGAAGGCAGAATCAGAAAAAAAACCGGATACGGAGCCGAATGCGGAGCAATTATCCCCGAAACCTGCTGCGTCAGACAGCACAAAACGCCGCAAAGATCCCGTTCGGACTGTCACACCTGCCGATATCAAAAAACCGCAGGTATCCTTCATGAATTCCATTGCCAATGTGGAAGCGGAAACCCTTATGAAGCGCTCATCCGGTGCCACTTCACAGGCATATGACCATGCGGTGATCGTCAGTGATGCGGATGAACCGGAATACAGACCGAAGATCCGCAGAATGAATGATTCCACCCGTGCAAGAGAATTGCGCCGGAGACAGTCATCCGGAGACAGTATGCCTTATGAGAAGGTGACACCGGTCTCCGTGCCGAAGACGCTGCCGGCATCCAAACTCCGGAAGCGGAAGGAACAGCCGCTGACTCCCGAGGAACTCGAACGGATTCCGGATAATCTCAAAGCACATCCGATGGATCAGACACCGGAGATCCATTATATCAGTCAGGCGGAACATACGCAGATCAATTTGTCATCTGCCAATCAGGATCCCCGCAGTGAGATCGACATTGATGTGCGCTATCAGGATGAACGGCGCGAACGAACTGATCTGCCGGTATCTGCAAAAGAGTATACCCGCAATGAAGATAAAGAAGCGATTCTGAATGATTTGCTGGAGCTGAAAACCAGCGTGACAATGCGCATGCTGATTCTGGGGCTTTTGGCATTATGCAGTGCGTTGTATACCTTTTTGGACTGGCTGCCGGCATTCCCGATGCCCGGATTCCTGTCCAGTGCGGAATCGCCGGTCGCATTTCTTGCGATTCAACTGATGCTTGGGCTTTCTGCATTGCCGTTCAGCGGAAGTCTGCTGAAAAACGGTTATCTGAAGCTGCTGCAATTCCGTGCAGACTGCGATTCCCTTGCAGCAATGTCAATGATGTCTGCGGAAATCGCAGCATTTCTGATTATTCCCAGCCCGAATATGCTGCGCAGCGGTGCGGTTTCCGTTTATATTTCAGTCGGTTTGCTTTCGCTGTTTATCAATGCGATCGGAAAAAAACTGATTGTCGATCGGGCAATGCGGAATTTTGCATGCTTATCAGACGGCAATCCGAAGTTCGGTGTCCATTATGTTGAGGATGAACACCGTGCGGAGAATCTGACCAGAGGAACGACCGGTGATTTCCCGATCATTGCAGCGATGCAGTCAGTGGAACAGCCGGAAGATTTCCTGAAATATACGTTTTCTACGGATATCGCAGATAAGTTCTGCTCTGCGGCAGTCCCGATCATCATGCTGATTGCCATTATCTTCTCGGTCGTGATCTCCATGATGCGTGCAGATCATCTGGAAAGTGCTGTCTGCTACGGAACATCCGTATTTGCGCTTTGTTTCTCTGCCTGTGCATGCACGGCGATCACATTGATCTCCAATCTGCCGATGGCATCCGGAACGAAGGATTATGTCCGGAACGGCGGTCTGCTGCTGGGCTATCAGAGCGTGGACGATTTTTATGACATCAATACGGTTATGCTGGATGCGGCACAGCTTTTCCCGCGCGGTACCACCAAGCTGGAATCCATTCAGGTGATGGGCGAGAGCCGGATCGAAGAAGCATTGCAGTATGCGGCGAGCCTGACAAAGCATGCAGGCAGTATCCTGAAAGATCTGTTTGCAAATGCCATTCTGACGGAAGAGCAGATGCTGCTTCCGGTCGAAAATTATAATTATGACGAGAGCAAAGGCATCAGCGGATGGATCCGGAATAAGCGTGTTCTGCTCGGTACCCGTGATATGATGATTGAACATAGTGTCGAGGGGCTGCCGCCGATCCAAAAAGTCAAAGCGCTCATCAAAAACGGCGCAGAACCGTTATATTTGTCTGTATCCGGCAGCATTTCGGCATTGTTTATCGTGCGGCTGGAAGCAGGAAAGAATGTCCGCCGCTGGCTGCATGAACTGGAGAAAGAGAATCTCTTTTTGCTGGTGCGCAGCAATGATGCGCTGCTTTCACAGCGACGGATCGCAAAAATGTTTGGCATGCGGGAAGAGCATCTCAAAGTGCTTCCTGTTCGGCTGGAACCGGATTTTGCAGAGGAAACTGCGCCTGTGGTTCAGGCAAAGCCTTCCATGCTCTGTGCCGGAAGACTTGCCGGATTTGTGCAAACACTGATCGGTGCAAAACGCATTCGTTCCACTGCCGTTATGGGCATGGTGATTCAGGCAGTCACGGCTTGCCTTGGATTGCTGTTCGTTGTCATTTTTGTATTGCTTGGCGCAGGGAATAATCTTTGCGGTGCGATCCTGCTGATCTATCATGTGATCTGCTCGATCATCACGATCATGTCCATTCGTATGAAAGATACCTGATCCGAAAGGAGCCTTTCATGAACGGTAAGTGTGTGTTGCCGATGCTTGCGGCATTTGTGATCTCCGTCAGTCTGCCGGGATGTGATGCGCGTGACTGGTTTGCGCAGAAGGATGCAAACAGTCAGACAGAAGGCGAATCGGTTCCGCAGTTTGAAGTGGCGGCAGTGAAAGAGCTGGTCGTCACTTGGCAAAATGACTGGAACATCCCGGATCGGGAAGATGAGGCACAGGAAACACTGGATGCCTTGCTCAACGCAGTGGATGCGTCTTATGCGATGTATGCGCGTGCAGAATTGGCATATTATGCGGACTGGGAGAACACAGAACGCTTTTCGGAAAAGAATCAGGCATATGAGAACTATCGAACCGTTGAAGAAATGGCATCATGGGCGATTGAAAACAGCAGTAAAAAGTCGGAATATCCGGATGTGTTTTCGCCCTATACCGACCCGGACAATACCAATTATTATTTATACAACACATTAAACAAAGTCGTAACGAATGCAAAAACAGATGCAGCCGAATCAACAGATTTGCTGAATACCTATTATGATAAAGCGTTCGATAAAGACCTTGATCCGGACAAAACCAATCAGGCATGTGCAAAGCTGTATCTCCGGACGCTGGAAGAATATGATACAGAGCAGTATTTATATGATCTGTACGCACGGGATTATACCGTTGAACAGGCATCCGGACTGTATCAGGCGGTCAAAGAACAACTTGTGCCGCTGTATCAGGAGATGTATGACTGGCTGACCGATGACAACAATTCGAACCGGGAGAGCAGTTCCGCACGCAAAGTGGATGCTTATGCACTGCTGAAAGAATATGCACCGCAGCTTTCTGCACCCATCGCAGAATCCGCAGAAAAGCTGTTTGCTGAGGATTTATATGTTGCGGCAAAAGGGGCACATTGCTATGACGGCAGTTATACGGTGCTGCTTCCGAATGAAAACAATGCTCTGATGTACACCTATTTGTCCGGTGATTTTTACGATCTTGTGACTGTTTCGCATGAGTTCGGGCATTTTCATTCAGACTGGCGTGACAGCACACCGATCTTTATGCAGGAAAACTGCATGGATCTGGCAGAAGTGCAGTCGCAATGCATGGAGATGCTGTTTACGTCTTTTTACGATGAGATCTTCGAGGAAGATGCAGATTATCTGGAATTAACAGAGATCTATAATATTCTGGATTCTGTGATATCCGGCTTGGCGATCGGTGAATTTGAGTATGAGGTCATGCAGCAGCTTGATACGATCACTCCGGATGCGGTTCTGGCATTATACCGGCAGATCGCAGACGAATGCGGCTTGACCGTTCAGCTATACCAGATCACGCACTTATTTGAGCAGCCGGGTTATTATATCAGCTACGGCATTTCGGCACTTCCGGCACTGGATTATTATACGATCCTGCAAGAAGATGAACAAAAGGCGCGTGCGCTGTATGACCAGATCAGCAGTTTATCGAGTGTTTCGGGCGAATATCGTTTTTGCAGTGCGATGCAGGCATGCGGCATGCGGGATTATTTTGCCGCGCATGCTTTGGATGAGATCGTTTCAAAGCTGGAAGAACGATTTGCAGCGTTGTCCCGCGGTGAGGCGGCGGAACAGGATGCCGCATAAGAAACCGGCAGATCCTTTATGTGCGGGATCTGCCGGTTTTGTGATATAC
>DMBA01000186.1 GCA_003446315.1 Ruminococcus sp.
GAGGAACAGCTTGCGCTTGCAGATGTTGACGGGGAATCCGTCACCATTCCGCACAACGGAAACACATCCTATGCAACTATAATTGACGCAATGAAGATCATGCAGTATTCGCTTGCGGTCAATCTCGGATATGAAAATGTGACCTTTGCAAATGCGTGGGAATTCATTGCGGAGGAAGAGAACGCATAACATTTTTCAGCCTGTGGTTCTTGTTGCTTACAAGCAGCATGCACAGCGATCAGATCACAAACGGGAGCATGTCGGGTAACATGCTCCCGTTTCTCTTTGCAGGAATCCTGAAAAAGCAGCAAAGCGCCGGTCAAAAAACAGACAAAAGCGACAAAAGTATGATTTTGAAAAAAAAAGGCAGATTTTGCTTGACAAACCGGCGAAAAACTGCTATAATAGAAAAGCTGGTGTAAAGGCTGAAACCATGACAGCAGAAAGGCGGCGCAAAACATGAAAAATCTGGATTTTGTGCTGCTGCTGGATTGTTACGGCAGCCTGCTGACCGAACGGCAGCGTACACTGCTTGAAGGCTATTACGACGAAGACTTATCGCTTGCAGAGCTTGCAGAGCCGCTGGGCATCTCCCGGCAGGCAGTGCATGACAGCATCCGGCGGGGCGAACGGCAGCTTGAAGCGTATGAACAGCAAATGGGCATCGCAGAGCGACTGAAAGCCGCCCGCATTTTGTTTGAGGAGATCGAACAGTGCAGCAGCACATTGCCGGAGCCGCAGCGTTCGCAGATCGCAGAAGCGGCAAAAAAAGGGCAGGCGTTGTTTTGAGCCGAAAAAACACAGCAGCTTGATTTTAGGGAAGGGAGCAAAATCAGATGGCGTTTGAAGGATTACAGGATAAACTCGGACAGGTTTTCAAAAAGCTGAAAGCACGCGGAAAACTGACGGAAGCAGATGTCAAAGAAGCCATGCGTGAGGTGCGCCTTGCCCTTCTTGAAGCAGATGTCAGCTATAAAGTCGTCAAGGAATTTGTCAACAAAGTTTCGGAACGCGCAGTCGGCGTGGATGTGCTGGAAAGCCTGACACCTGCCCAGCAGGTCGTCAAGATCGTCAATGAGGAGCTGATCGCACTCATGGGCGACGGCAATTCCCGTCTGAATATCGCATCCAAGCCCCCCACAGTCATCATGTTCTGCGGCTTGCAGGGTTCTGGTAAGACCACCCATTGTGCAAAGCTCGCAAAGCTGCTGAAAAAGGAAGGGCATCACCCGCTGATCGCCGCCTGTGACGTATACCGTCCGGCAGCAATCGAGCAGCTCAAAGTTGTGGGCGGTCAGGCAGATGTGACCGTGTTCGAACTGGGACAGATTGATCCGGTCGATATTGCATCGCAGGCAGTGCGTTATGCAAAGGATCACAACCATGATATTGTGATTCTGGATACGGCAGGCCGTCTGCATATTGACGAAAAACTGATGGATGAGCTGAAAAACATCAAATCGGAAACCACACCGGATGAGATCATGCTGGTGGTGGATGCCATGACCGGTCAGGATGCCGTCAACGTGGCAAAAGCATTTGATGAAGCACTGGGCATCACAGGTGTCCTGATGTCAAAGCTCGATTCCGATACGCGAGGCGGTGCAGCACTTTCGGTGCTTTCCGTCACGGGCAAACCGATCAAATTCGTCGGTACGGGTGAAAAGCTGGATGATTTCGAGCAATTCCATCCGGACCGCATGGCATCCAGAATTCTCGGCATGGGCGATGTGCTCTCCCTGATCGAGAAAGCAGAGGATGTCTATTCCAAGCAGGAAGCAGAGCGCCTGACGCAGAAGATCCAGAAAAGCCAGTTTGATATGGAAGATTTGCTGGATCAGCTCCGCCAGATCCAGAAGATGGGCGATCTGAAAAAGATCGTGGGCATGCTGCCGGGAGTGGGCAACAAGATCGACGAGCTGGATATTGATGACAGAGCATTCAGCAGAGTCGAAGCGATGATTACATCCATGACACCGGCAGAACGCGCCAAACCTTCGATCATCAACCCGTCCCGCAAGCGGAGAATCGCAGCGGGCAGCGGCACACAGGTGCAGGATGTCAACCGGCTTCTGAAGCAGTTTGACCAGATGCAGCAAATGATGAAAAAGCTCGGCAAGACCAGCAAAAAGGGCTTGTTCGGCAGAAAGAAGATGCCGAAGATCGACCCGAAGAAGCTGGAAGGCATGGGCGGCTTCCCGAAGTTCTAAGCAAAGGAGATAGGCAATGTCTGTAACCGGAATTGTTTTCGGGCTGCTTCTCGGATTGTTCTGCATTCTGGGAGCAACGCTCGGTAAAAACTGGTTTTTGCGTACTTCTAAGGCAAGGGTGTTTGTGAGGCTTTTCGGCGAAAGGGGCGCACAGATTTTTTATGTCATACTCGGTGTGATTATCATTGCTATAGCCCTGTTTCTGCTGATATGAGAATGCATCACGAATACCGTATGAAACTGATTTCATTGCAAACCAAATCTTTGCATGAATATAAATGTTATCAATTTTTGGAGGTGAAATAAAAATGGCAGTAAAGATTCGTCTGAGAAGAATGGGCGCAAAGAAGGCTCCGTTCTACCGTATCGTTGTTGCTGACGGCAGATACCCCAGAGACGGCCGCTTCATCGAGGAGCTGGGTTACTACGATCCGACCAAGGAGCCGACTGTTATCAAGCTGGACAATGAGAAGGCAAAGACATGGCTTCAGAACGGTGCACAGCCGACTGATACCGTCCGCGATATTCTGAAGAAGCAGGGCGTACTGTAATCACACAGGCAGACCCGATTAGTTGGGAGAACATCATGAAAGATCTGTTGTATGCAATTGTGGAAGGTTTGGTTACGGATAAAACTGCAATTCAGATCACCGAGGACGAAGTCAATGAAGAAGGGGTCACCGTTCTTCATCTCTCCGTTGCCGCAGACGACATGGGTCGTGTGATCGGCAAGCAAGGCAGAATTGCAAAAGCGATCCGTACACTGATGCGTGCAGGTGCTGCGCGTGAAAACCGGAAAGTCGCAGTTGAAATCGACTGATTCCAAACAATTTGCAAAAATTAAGGAGCGAAGCAACCGGCTTTTGCTCCTTTATTTTTTTGCGTTGACAAGCCCCCTGCATCTTTGGT
>DMBA01000105.1:0-2345 GCA_003446315.1 Ruminococcus sp.
TTTTATTGGATTTTTTTGCCGAAAAATCAAAAAAATACTCACAATAATAGATAGGCTATCATATTACTATTTGTATATGGACAAACCGAATATCTGCTGGATAAAATGCATGTCGGCAAAAAAGCCCGCCGATTGGATCAGCGGGCTCCGGATTTTTGAATTGGGTTTCAGAGCATGCCAAGCGCATGTTTTGCGGCGATCATGCCAAAGGTATAGCATCTGCCGAGAGACAGTCCGGTTTGATGGAACGGGTAATCACTTCCGCCGTAAAATGCGCCGCCCAGATTACCGGCGCAGTAAAGACCGGCGATCGGTTTGCCGTCTGCATCCAGCGCCTGCGCATATTCATTGACCAGAATACCCGATACGCATGCCGAAACACGAATATGCTTGCGGGCACCCCAGAACGGCGGTTTCAGGATCGGATGCAGATATTTTGCAGGCTTTCCGTAATCCGAATCGCAGCCCTGACTGCACAGTTCATTATATCGGGCAATCGACGCAAGCATCGTTTCACAGGGCAGATCCAGTTCCGCCGCAAGCTGTTCCAGCGTATCACAGCGATGCAGGTCAATCAGATTCCGGAACACACCCTGCGGCTGTTCCACGGCACCCGGAATGAATTTTTCCATCACAAACGGCGGAACAGCGCCGTCCACAAAAGATTCTTTGTCCCAATCCATATAGCTGCTGTCATAGATGGCACAATACCAGCCTTTTGAGCCGTCCGGATGGTTTGCATCCAGCATGCTGCCTTTATATGCAGGTTGATCCCGCAGCACATTGCCCATATATACAAAACCGGTGTATTCATTCGTGAAACGCTCACCGCGCATATTCAAATACAGAAACGGTTCTTCGAACATCAATGCAGAATCAAAATCGTGCATCATTTTCGTATGTCCGACCGGCTCCATCCGGGCACCTGCACACATTGCGAGGATATGTCCGTCACCGGTTTTGCCGAATTGCTTTTTATCAAAATCTGCAATATCCGGGCACCATCTGGCGACCATTTCCGGATTATTCGTATAATCTCCGGTTGCGAGGATGACCGCTTTTGCAGCACGGAATAATGTGTATTTACCGTCTTTTCCTTTGCCGATCACGCCGGTTACGCTGCCGTTTTCACACACGAGCTGTACAGCGGGGGTTGAGAAAAACACTTCCAGATTCGGATGTTGTTCCTGTACACGGTCAACGACTTTTCGCAAAGCATTGCCGACATTCAATGGTTTCGGGCCGATCCACGGTGCCCAGAAATAGCAGTGGTCATCGCCGTAATCATAAGTGTTGCCGCGATCCTGCCACAAACCGGTAAAATCGCCGCTGGTACTGCGGAATGCACAGAGTTTGTCGCCGTCATTGAGCAGCTTCGCACTTTCTGTATTGCTGTCCACGCGGCTGCCGTCCCCGTATGCGGTTTCGGTGGTCAGTCCTGCACGGTTCAGCACCCACATCATTGCTTCTTCGGAATGCTCTGCATATGCACGCAGTTGTCTGACATCTGCACGCCAATTGCACAGACTGTTCGTATGATGGATCCATTTTGCGATACCCGCTTCTGTTGATCTGGAACGAATGATCGCTGAACCGCAATTGCCTTGTGATACGACATTGGGTTCTTTTTGCAGCAGCGCTGTTTTTGCACCGCATTCTGCCGCCCAGCCTGCCGCCGGTACGCCTGCTGCACCTGCGCCGACTACAACGATATCATAATCAGCGACAGCATCCGGCTGGATCGGGTCGATCTCGCAGACAGATGCAGCGATCTCCTGTGCCGAGATCTGTAGATTGTTTGTCAAGTGGTTCATTTGAATCGCCTGTCCTTTCTGCCTATATTGGATGCTTTTATTATAGCACAGAACTGTCAAAAAAGCAATCATAATATCATTTTTAACCGGAAACGGTTTGCTGCCGTAAATAACAGGTATCTCAATATGAAATGCCTGTTTCGAGTATTATGATGCATAGACCGCTTCAAGGATTACGTCATCCGCATCCCGCTTTCCGGAAGCATCAGAATAGGAATACACTTCCAGAGCCGCATTGGTTGCATCTATCGGCAGTGAAACGGTAATATCAGCATGTCCTGTTTCATCAACTGTGATCGGGTCGAGTGAAAACTGCAACCATTTTCCCTCTTTTCCGGAATCTGGATCTATATAGTAAGGATCCCAGCAGCCCCAGCCCATGCGCAGCACAGAACCGGTATCTGCCGCAACCTGATATGTGACGGTTTTCTCGCCAAGACCGTTTGTCATGCGCCATTTTCCGGAATCTTCCTTCTTAAAATCAACGCTGACAAGTGCTTTTTCATTGATATCGCCCTGTAAGAGCTTTTG
>DMBA01000105.1:2459-4293 GCA_003446315.1 Ruminococcus sp.
GCGTTTTCTGCGGAAAGATGCGGCACTGTTTTTCCAAGCAGCCAATCCTGTAAAAACTGCGCATCTGTCCGATCAATCTGTCCGTCTTCATTTGCATCGCCGTCAAGCCGATAATGCAGCACCTGCATAATGCGGTTTCCGGAATAGGTGCATGCAGACGGTTCGGCATTGTTGCGGAAGACCGAAGCACCGCATTTCCAGCCTTTCACAATATAACAGTCTTCAGAATCCAGATACAGCGTATTATCATAGATTTTGTTATTCTGTCCCCAACCTTCGAGCTGCATACTCATATCAAAGCCATAGAGTTGTTTCTCACAACCGTTCCGGTATCCGGTATTATAGCGCACTATGGCATCATTTCCTTTGATCTCTACAAAGCTGTCACCGCCGTTTTCGCCGCGAATGCCGGTTCCGTCAAATGTGCAGTATTCCACCAGATTTCCGTATGTGTATTCTTTGATATCCACATGATCCGCGGTGACATTCGGGCCGAAATGACAGCCGCGCACGGTATTATAATGACATTCAAAGCCATAACCGGTTGCATTTTTTGCACTTCCGATGTATACACCTTCACCGTATTTCGGATTCAGCAAGCCGGTATCATGAACGGTACAGTTTTCAACGATATTATAGCTGCTGTCATCTATAATATGAATGGCTTCATCCCCGATCTCATAAACCTCACAGCCGGAAATAATGCTGTGTTCTGACTGCGCAAGGAAGATTCCTTTGCCCGCATTACGGATCTTCAGATCGCGGATCTCCCAATAAGAGCCGGTGACTGTCAGGACACATTTGCTTTGCGCGGTCAGTCCGGCAAGTGTTGCCGGATTGTCGGGATCTTCGCTGCGCAAAATGATATGCTGCTGCGGCGTACCGTCAGCATGCGCTTCAAAAATACGCCACATCCCGTAAGAGGCTTCCGGCTGATAAACACCGGGTCGCAAAATAATCTCATCGCCGGCTTTGACATTTTGCAGCGCAGATTGCATTTCCGCAGTATTGCTGACAAGGATCTGCTTACTTGCAGCCGTTACAGAAGAAACCGGTGCGTTCAGACTGAAAACCATACTGCATGCCAAAAGGGCAGTCAGAAAGATACGGGCATGTTTTGCCATAAAATCAACTCCTTTATGGGATCGGTCAGCGTGCAGAATGAGCCTGCGGTCATGATGGATGATCACTCCGCAGGCTCGAAAATGAAGTTGGTCAGTTCTGGATATGGGAATGGAAAAAGTCAGTTTCTGCTTTATTTGCGTCGTGTGCAGCGGGGTCATGCAGATTGCAGTGGAATACATGTCCGAGGGGATTGTTTTTATCTCCCCAGACTTTATATTGATACGGTATATTGTTGTTTTTAAGTTCTGCAAACAGTTTCATCGGCTGATTGCAATTGAAATCGCCGTATGCCGTCATCAGATAACATGGCGGAAAACCAGCGGTGATATGTTTGGGAATATCAAGCAAATGCAATGCTTTCTCCGGTTCAGTCTGCGGGAGCACATCGCGCATGGGTTCCAACATGTCATCCATTGAAAAAGTGCCGCAGTTGAGTGCGATTGCACGCAGTTTCAGACCGGCAGGCGGTGTGAACGGATAGTTTGCAGCATATTCCGAATCGGCAAGCAAAGCGGCATATGCAGCCATACCGGTTGCGCCGGCTGAATCGCCGATGCCGAACAGATTTGTTGTATCCAAACCGTATTCTGCTGCATGCTGCATCACAAATGCAAATACGGCATTGAGATCTTCCATTGCAGCCGGAAAGCGATATTCCGGTGCAAGGCGATAAGTTGGATTGACCACGGCAAAACCCTGCTGTGCAAGG
>DMBA01000231.1 GCA_003446315.1 Ruminococcus sp.
GGCGGTTATGATAGAGTGTGTAGTACATCCGTCAGCTTTCCCTGACAGCAATCAGGAAATGGCTGCATATGAGAAAAATCCGGTGCAGAAATACCACCTTCATCATAACAGCACACATTCTGTTTACTGTCAAGATGCGAATTAGTGTTGACAATCAACTGATTGTATGTTATAATATGAGTGTAGCATGCATAGAAGCGGGACTTTTCAGCTTTTCAACAGTATCCATCTTGAAAACTTCTTGAAACCTTTCGTATGCTTGCATAGTTTTCTGCATCAGAATTTGTGCAGCTTTTTCGCAACATCAAAGATACCGGAGGTGTTTCTATGAATAAACAGGAAGCAAAAAGACAGAACAAGAAAAAAGATGCCCGCCCCGCCGAACTGATTCCCCTGAAAGATATTCACGCGATCGGCAAACGCATCAAGTATTTCAGAATGCAGAAGGGGATGGATCAAAAAGATATCGCTCAGCAGTTTGGCATTTCCGCATATGCAGTATCCAGCTGGGAAAGCGGCAGAACACGCCCTGATCTCAGCATACTGCCGCAGCTCTGCGATTTTCTTGGGATTACGCTGTATGACCTGTATGGCATAGAGGCGCCCGTAGACCGTCTGACGGAGAAAGAAAAGCAGCTTCTTTCAGCATACCGCGTACTGTCTGACGGACATCAGCATGTCGTTGATCAATTACTTGAATCACTGAAAGAAGCTGAAATAACAGAGAAATGCCCGGATCTGACCATCCTGACATTGTGCGATAAGCAGCTTGTTGCCGGTTTTGACAGCGGGGCGGAATTTGAAGATGCCGGGGAGCCGATTTATCTCTATACATCCGATCTGGTTCGGCAGGCAGATCTCGTATTTCCTGTCAGCGGCAACAGCATGGAGCCGGAATATCATGACGGTGATCTAGTGCTGGTTCAGCGCTATCCGGGATGCCCTGCGTTGCAATACGGAGAGACCGGCGCGTTCATTGTCGGAAACAGCACCTATATCAAGATTTATGAGAAAGACGGTCTGCATTCGCTGAATAAGCGCTATAAGGCCATAAAGTTTTCTTCTGATGACAGTGTATTCCTGATCGGGCGTGTGCTTGGCATTCTTGATCCGGATGCGGATATTGCACAGCAGGAAGACATTCAGGCATATCAGCGGATGCATGCAGAGGAGTGATAGAATGCGTTTGTTTATTGCGGTTCTGTTGGAGTCGAACATGAAAAGAGCGCTGACCGATGCGCAGAAGGCACTTCGGCAGCGCAATTACAGCGGGCATTATACAGATGAGCGGAATCTTCACCTGACACTTAGCTTCATTGGAGAGTACAATGACCCGGATGCAGTTCTGGAAGCAATGGAAGCGATACTGTTTTCACCGTGCGACCTGATATTCAACGGGTATATCGGCAATTTCGGTGATCTGCTATGGGCAGGAACAGAGCCGTGTCCTGCTCTTGATAAATATGTGAAACAGCTTCGCCATGCGCTGGCAGAGCGAGGTATCCCGTTTGATAAGAAGAAGTTCCATCCGCACATTACGCTGCTGCGAAATGCAGCAAGCAGACAGCCGTTTTCGGATATCAGCATCGCACAGGAAAGTATGACCGTACAGCGTATTTCTTTGATGCGTTCTGATTTCGGAAAGCACGGCGCACAGTATACAGAGATTGACGCAGTGGAATATCTGTAACATAATCAGAATTGATGGTGGGGGTGAGTCAAATGTGTACGCGCTATTATGTGGAACCGGCAACATTCCGCCCGTACATCGACAGAGCGGCGCGGATTCCGCTTGCTCATCAGATGATGGTATCACTCAGTAAGCCGCTGACGATGTGCGGAGAGATGCATCCGACAGATATTGCTGCTGTCTTTGCACCGGATAAAAACGGCGGAATCGCGGTGTTTCCGATGATGTGGGGCTTTACATTGCCGGGTACCGATGTCCCAATCGTGAACTGTCGCCTGGAATCTGCGGATTATAAGTCACTGTGGAAAGATTCATGGTTCCGGCGGCGCTGTGTGATTCCTGCATCGTGGTATTATGAGTGGGAGCATTTTGCATCACCGGACGGAAAGAAACGGATCACCGGAGCGAAATTCGCCATTCAGCCAGAGGGCGCGACCGTCACCTGGCTTGCTGGGCTGTATCGGTTTGAAGAGCGTAGCGGGATACAGGTTCCGGTGTTCGCGGTACTGACACGACAGCCGAGTGACAGTGTCAAGACACTGCATGACCGGATGCCGCTGATCCTTCCCCAAGAAAGTATTGCGGAATGGATCAGACCGGACGGCGATCCGGCGGAGATTGCGGGGAAGGCTTTGGTTCATATGATGACAGAGAAAGTTGCACACTGATTCAGGGGGATAAAGTAATATGCCATATTCGGTGAGTCCAGAAATTCTTTGTGGAAGACCACTTATCTCTTTGAACATTTGATAAAAGTGTCAAATGATTAATTATAATTCGTTCTGCTGTGAATGCCAATCAGCCGACTTTTCTAGGAAAACATCTGGCAGAATGACCGCATATTCATTCTTGTCAGATTCGTCCTGATTTCGCCATGCGACCACAAACCGCACGCGTGCAGACTGTACGTGATACCCCTTTGCCAGCAAGCTGTTCAGCGTCCCCTGTGCCGCTTTGGACAGCATTGCGACAGAATAAGTTTTTCCTCCTATCTGAGCATACAATTCCTTTCCCTGCAATGTCAGTGTCGTACCGCTGTGTAAAGCAAAAACCAACTTCTTTCTTGGGATAAAATAGTTCAATACCACATCTTTGTGTGTCAGCTGCAATGTAATTTGCTCCGGCTCCGGATACATTTCAGGATCGTCAATAATATCATCAGAAAAGCTGTCAAAAGCATGGTTGTTATAGTGCAGATACAGTTCCGATTTTGCTCTTGTCATGCCGACATACAGCACACGCCGCTTTTCATCGCTGCTGAGGTCTGTACGATTCAGCATCAGATACACGCAGTCAAATTCATGTCCCTTTGCCTTATGAATGGTCGATACTACGACCTCGCTGTCATTCGGGAAACAAAAGTCTGCAAACTGCGATTCGCGGATGAAGGTTTCCAGATCAGAACGGTATTTCTTTTCATTGACCGAAGCAAACCGTTCCAGCAGGCTCAGCACTAGGTCAAGGCACTGACTGCTTTCATATTTGTCTTTCAGATCGGCGATCGCTTTTTCCCATTGCTTATCAGATATGATTGGGTGATTCTCTTTTCCGGCAAACTTCAAAAACATCCGGAGTTCCGCTAGATCATAGAGTGAAAAGCCGTCCGAGCTCTGAATCAGCCGCGACGGAATCTGCATCTGCCGCAGCAGACCGTTCACGCGCAGGGCTTCATCATTCGTAGATGTCAGGACGCAGATTGTCTTGCCTTGTACACGATTGCTGATGATGTTCTGCACAATCGGGTATTCTAAGTTATTACTTCTATGCCGAATCAGCCGCACAATGCCGGTTTCCTTGCGAACAGCGCAGATTGGTTCATTTTTCATTCGATCCTGAATCGCCTCAGCGAACCGATTGGCCAAAGCGACAATTTCAGGAGTGCTGCGGTAATTATCCGGCAGATCATACTGCTTTGCGCCGTGTTCCGTGATAAACGAACGCATATAGCGGGAATCTGAGCCGCGGAATGCATAGATATTCTGATCGTCATCACCGACCGCAATCACGCGCATATTGTCATTACGCTCCATCAGCGCACAGATCAAATCAAATTCGTGAGCATCCATATCCTGTGCTTCGTCGATCACAACGATTGTCTTGGTAATGCGGATTTGCTCGACCTCTCCGGCGCGAATCATCTCTACCGCACGCGGCACGATGTTTTCTGACTGTTCCAGAGAGCCGATTTTGCCGAGCAGATCGAAGCAGTACGAATGGAATGTCTTGATTTCGACGAATTTCGCCGCATTGCCGATCAGAGCCAGCAGACGCGCTTTGAATTCCGTTGCGGCGGCGCGAGAGAAGGTCAGCATCAGCAGCTGTTCATACTTCACATCATCGAGCATGACGAGCGCTGCCAGCTTATGTACCAGCAGCATCGTCTTTCCGCTGCCGGGACCGGCTGCAACCACGATATACTGCGATGAAGCATCGTCGATGATCTCACGCTGCCGGACTGACAGTTTACCCATGAGTTCATTGTATTTCTGCGGTGTGATATTACGGTTGATTTCGCCCATGCGATTGCCCTTGAAATACTTGGACAGAAACGCCTTATAGTCCATCTGAAAGTAATCACTGACGAATTGCAGCGCATCATCATAGTTCTGCA
>DMBA01000323.1 GCA_003446315.1 Ruminococcus sp.
GAAAATCAGTACAATTAAAGTATAGGCAATATAGAAAAACGTCTGTATTTCAGGCGTTTATGAAAACCGGACAGCAAAACATGGTTCATCGGAATGGGTTTTGCTGCAAAAATGATTTGAGGGGCGTTATTATGAAAAAAAGAATCTTGACGGGTGTTTGCACACTGGGGATGCTCTGTTCATTCTCCCTGAACGGGCTTGCGCCGCTGGTTTCCGGCGCTGCCGGGTTGCTTTGCGATGCCGATGAGAACGGGACGGTGAATGCTGATGATGCTGCCGCTTTGGAAGACTTTCTGCTCAGCCGCCGCAGCAGCATCGCAAATGCCGATCTCGACAGCAGCGGTTCGCTCAATGCAAAGGATCTGACTTTGCTCAAACGGCAGATCCTTCAGGGCGATGTCTCACAGAATACTGCGCTTTGCATCAATGAGGTCTGTTCAACCAACAAGAAATCCATCAAAGCCACGGACGGGACATCGCCGGACTGGATCGAGATCTATAATGCAGGCAGTTCGGCTGCCGATCTCTCCGGTGTCGGACTTTCGGACGGCGATAAAAACCGCTTCAAGTTTACATTCCCGCAGGGGGCATCTCTCGCAGCAGGGGAATATCTCATCGTGTTCTGCGATGACAAAGATGTCACAACCGGTGAGCTGCATGCCGCTTTCAAGATCAGTGCTGCCGGCGAAACCATCTATCTCACTGCGCCGGACGGAACGGAGATCGACAGCGTGACACTCCCCGAACTCGATCCCGATGTGACCTATGGCAGAATCTCTGACGGTGCGGATACCTTCTCGCTGCTCAATGCAACGCCCGGCAGCTCAAATGATGCCGCTGCTGCGGTTTATCGTGTGGAGAAACCGGTCTTTTCGACTGCCGGCGGATTCTATGATTCCGGCTTTGAGCTGACGCTTTCTTCTCCGGATCAGGCGGAGATCCTCTATACGCTGGATGGTTCCGATCCGCGCACTTCTTCTTCCGCGAAACGATATCAGGGCGCGATCAGTATCCGCAACAATACAAATGACCAGAATCAGCTCGCTTCTGTGCGGGAGATTTCGCTGCGCGGCTATACGCCGCCGAATGAACCGGTCGATAAGGGTATGATCGTGCGGGCGGTCTGCAAGGACAGCAGCGGGAATTTCAGCGCCGCGGAGACAAACAGCTATTTCATCGGAAAAACCGCTTCCTATTATCAGGATATGAAAGTGCTTTCGATCTCCACGGAAAGCAGCAATTTCTTCGATAAAGAAACCGGTATCTATATGATCGGCAATCAATATGACCGGTGGAAAAACAGCGGCAGCTTTGATCCGAATCTCGATGTCGGAAGCTGCGATAATCCCACAAATTATAATATGGAAGGAAAAGCGTGGGAGCGCCCCTGCAATATTCAGGTGTTTGAACAGGGCAAACTCAAATATTCCGAGGATGTCGGTGTGCGGATCTCCGGCAACTGGACAACCGCTTTCCCGCAGAAAAGCATGACCTTCTATGCAAGGAAAGAATATGGTTCCGATAAAATGCAGCACGATTTCTTTGAGGGCGCTGCAAGAGATACCGACGGCGCAAAGATCAAAGAATATAAAAAAGTGACCATCCGGAACGGCGGAAACGGTTATGATAACTGCCGCTTCCGCGATGACCTGAATCAGTCGCTTGCTGAGGGGCTTGCACTCGGAAAACAGGCAAAACAAAACTATATTGTTTTTCTGGACGGCGAATTCTGGGGCTATTATTCCATGCAGGAAAAACTCGATGAAAATTACATCGAATCGCATTATCATGTCGATGCCGATAACGTCACAACGATCAAAAACGGCAAGGACTATTCCGGTCTGGATGCAACGTATCAGAGCTTCAAACAGTTCTGGGACTGGGCGATGTCCGCTGATCTCTCCAATGCTGCAAATTATCAGCGCGTCTGCGATACGATCGACATGGACGGTCTGATGGACTTTGTAGCGTTTGAAAGCTATATCGTCAACTGGGACTGCATGATTAACAATAACAACTGGATGCTCTGGCGTGCCGATGAAACCGATGCTGCAAATGCATATGCAGACGGAAAATGGCGCTTCCTGCTCTTTGATACGGAGTATTCTTCCGGCTATGACGGGCAGTGTGCACCGAAACGGGATTATTTCAAATCTATGGATCGTTCCAACAAGATCACCAGCATGAGCTCCCTGTTCCTGCGCCTGATGAATAACGCGCAGTTCAAACAGCAGTTCTATGCACGCTATCAGGAAATCGCAAGGGACAATTTCGATTCCGCGAAAGTCTCTGCGAAGATCGACGAATTCGCCGCTGCAACCAAAAATGCAGCAGTCGATACCTATAAACGGTTCAATATCGGCGCGAGCTTTGACAGCAATGTGAAGATCATCCGCAATTTCTATAACCGCCGCGGCGCTTATGCAATGCACCATCTGAATGTGCTTTGCGGGATTCAGGATCAGTGGCAGGAAGATCCCAATATGATCGACCAGTTCGGCTGGAGCATCTGGATGAATGACGGCGCAGGCTCGATCGAATATAACGATGACGGCAGTATTACGGTCAATGTTACGCGCACAGGACAGTATGCACAGGTCAGCAGCAGCACGGTTTCGCTGCAGGCGGGCAAGACCTACCGCATGACCTATAAGATCAGAACCAGCCAGAATATCAATACTTATGCGATGTTCCAGCAGGGTACGGGCGAATATAAGAGCTATTATTATCAGGATCATATGTTTACGCCGAATGAACAGACCATTACGGATACGGTCACGATGACGCAGTCTGATGAGAATGTCAAGTTCCTGATCGGTCTGGACAAAGGTACCGGTACTTATCAGATCTCCGATTTCTCGATGATCTGTCTGAACTAAAGCGGGGAGCCCCCGCGGGCATTTTCTAAAGTTCACCGGATTGTAAATAACGCTGGGGTCGAGTGTTCTTGCGTATGACCAATTGAAAGAGAAACGCATTGTTTTGCACATAATGCAAAATAAATGCGAAGCGAAATGCCGGCGCGGGCGCGGAAGTCTGCGCCGGTATTTTGCCGGATGCGCATATGCAAATTAGGCGTGCGTTGTTGCCTTCTTTCCCATTTTATGCTATAATAAAGATAAATGCCGAAAGGAGCATGGCTTATGCAGCAGATCATTATTCATGTGGATATGGACGCTTTCTTTGCATCTGTTGAAATGCGGGATAACCCTGCTCTGCGCGGAAAACCTTTGATTATCGGTTCTCTTCCACATGAGCGCGGTGTGGTGGCAACCTGTAGCTATGAAGCACGGAAATTCGGTGTGCATTCCGCTATGAATATCAAAGAAGCCTATCGCCGCTGTCCGCACGGTATCTATATGCATCCCGATTTCTATAAGTATAAAGCGGTTTCCGATCAGCTCCATGAGATCTGGAATACCTATGCCGCCGCTTCACAGACCATTGCACTCGATGAGGCATATCTCGATGTGACCGATACTGCAAAAGATTGGGAAGGCGCAAGAAAAATTGCCCATACCATTCAGGAGCGTACCTGGAATGAACTCGGTCTGACCTGTTCCATCGGGTTGGCTTATTCCAAAACCGCTGCCAAAACTGCCAGCGAAGAAAGGAAGCCAAACGGCTATTTTGAGATCCCTTCTGCCGCTGATTTTGTCCGGCTGATTATCGACCGGGATGTGCGTGTGCTGTATACGGTCGGGGAGAAAACCGCAGAGAAACTCCATGCAGCCGGGATCCATACCGTGCGGGATATTCAGGCGCGGACGGATGATGTGATCCGGCTTTGCGGGAAACACGGCCGCTGGATCACGATGCTCGCTTTCGGCAGAGATGACCGGAAAGTGACACCGTATCGTCCGGAAGATGCAAAGTCGATCGGGCGTGAAGTGACCTTTCAGCAGGATGTCTCTGATTTTTCCGTTTTGCAGGATATTTTGATCCTGCTCGCGTTTTGTGTTGCGCATCGTGCAAAACGGGTCGGGCTGCAAGGCAGGGGTGTCACCCTGAAACTGACCTATGCCGATATGAAACAGATCACGCGCTCCCATCTCATTCCGCAGACGGATTCTGCCGTTTCCATATTTCAGGAAGCAGCCGGTCTGCTGGAAAAAACAGCGCATCGCCCTGTGCGGCTTATCGGTGTTTCCCTCGGACATCTGACCGGTGAGGAAGCAGAAAGACAGCTCTCTTTTGACGATCTGCTGCCGGAACATGCGCCTTCCGATGCCGATACACGCCGCCTGCTGCTTTCCGGTCTTCAGGAACGCTACGGGCTCGATTTCGCTGCAAATCTTGAAAAGATCTATCATCATGAGGTCTTGCATAAGACCGTTGAATATATGCGGAAATATGCACGGAAAAACCGTGCCTGAATGATATTTTGAAAGGAACGATCACGATGAAACAATTGGTTGAAGTCCATTATTTTGTGAAGGAAGGCATGCGGCAGGCTTTCTATGATGCCATCATGCAAAGCGGCGTTGCGGCGGCTTCCCGCGCAGAAGAAGGCAATGAAAAATATGATTACTATTTCAGCCCCGAAAATGAGAATGAACTGCTGCTGCTGGAGATCTGGCGCGATCAGGATGCGGTGCGGCTGCACGG
>DMBA01000194.1 GCA_003446315.1 Ruminococcus sp.
AAGGAGATGCTGTGGCTCGTTTTTTTCGGCAAAATACCGTTTCACGCGGGAAAAGTGACAAAACAGTTATCAAACTGTCACGGATCCGGAAGATTGATTTGCTACAATAAAAGCGAAAAAACAGCAGCAGAAAGACAAATGAAGTCTTTCTTAAAATTAGAATGGATGCATTGACAGCAGGAATACTGTTGTATTATAATGTTAATGCGTCAAAAAGCGCGACCAAAATATTACAAACGCAGCACAAAACTGCGGCGGAGGGAAACAAAAATGGCGTCAGCAAAGAAAATCGTCACAGGAATCGTTACAGCAGCCGTTGTATGCGGACTTGGTGCAGGCGGCTGGATGCTGTACCAGCGGTACGGCGGCCCTGTATCTGACCGTACAGAGAAGGTTTATGTACAAAAAGTCTCCACATTGAATACTGTCGGCGGCGCCAATCTGTTTGCCACAAATTTTGCAGGCGTAATTGTCGCCCAGAAGACGATTGATGTCAAGTATGATACCAGCAAAACGATTGATGAAGTGCTGGTGCAGAACGGCGATACCGTCAAAAAGGGCGACAAACTGATGACCTACAATGTTGAGGCGATCCAGATTGAAATTGAGACTGCAAAGCTGGAAGTTGAGCGCATGAAAAACCAGATCGAGACGAACAAGAGTCAGATCGCAGAACTGGAGCAGCAGCGCAAAACAGCAGACGGCGATGCACAGGTATCCTATACGACCCAGATCCTGACCCTGCAAGGCGACAATGCCCGCACGGAGTATGACATCAAGACCAAGGAAGTCGAGATCACGAAGATGGAGAATTCGCTGGACAATGCATTTGTCACAGCACCGATCGACGGCACCGTAAAGGATCTGAAAGAATCGTTCAGCCCGGATGCATATTCGGAGAATGCAGATGTTCTGCTGAAGCTCTCTGCGGAAGGTGATTACCGTGTCAAAGGCACCTTCAATGAGCAGAACAGCAATGAAATTTACAAAGGTGCGCGTGTTTATCTGAAAAGCCGCATCAACGACACCGTGATTCCGGGCGAAGTGAGCGAGATCGACACCAGCCCGCAGACGAGCAGCGGCTATGATATGTATTCGATGGGCATGTCGGATGAGATGAGCACATCTTCAAAGTATGCCTTTTATGTCAAGCCGGATCAGCTTGAAGGCTTCATGCTTGGTCAGCACATCCTGATCGAGCTGGAAAACGGACAGGAAGACAGCGCCCAGAAAGAGGGCATCTGGATCTACAGCAGCTTTGTGCTGTGGGACGGCGACAAGAATTATGTCTGGGTCAAGAACGGACAGGACAGAATCGAGAAGCGCACGGTAGAAGTGGGCGAAGTCGATGATGATTACGGCGACTGCCAGATTCTTTCAGGCATCACGATTGATGATTACATCGCATATCCTGCGGATTATATTGAAGCAGGCATGGTCACGACCACGAACCAGTCGGATAAAGATGTGCCGCAGGATGAGACGGGCGGCGACATGTACAACGACATGGAACCGGATATGGGCGGCGAAGATGTCATGTATGATGAAAACGGCAATATGGTCTATGTTGACGAAGAAGGCAACAATATTACAGTTGACGATCAGGGCAACATCATCGAAGGCGAAGACGGCATGAAGCCGGATGATGCAAAAGCATCCGAAAAGGAAGCAGCGGAAGATGCAGCACCTGCGAAAGATGCCAAGGCGGAAGACAGTGCGTCGTAATAGGAGAACAGCAAAATGGTTTTTGAACTGAGATCAATTTTTAAGGATTATATGCAGGGCAAGGAAGCCGTTCCGGTCTTGAAAGACATCAGCATGTCTGTTGATGACGGAGAGTATGTAGCGATCATGGGCCCTTCCGGTTCCGGCAAATCCACACTGATGAATATTATCGGCTGTCTGGATAAGCAGACCAAGGGCGATTTCATCTTTGACGGCTCTGATATTATGGAATGTGATGACCGGCAGCTTTCGAACATCCGGAATGAAAAGATCGGATTTGTATTCCAGAATTTCAATTTGCTGCCGCGGCAGTCTGCACTGGAGAATGTGGAGCTTCCGCTGCTGTATGCGGGTGTATCGAAGAAAGAGCGCAGAGAACGTGCCATTGCCGCATTGACCCGTGTCGGACTGGAAGACAGAATGCACTTCAAGCCGACGCAGCTTTCCGGCGGACAGAAGCAAAGAGTTGCGATTGCGCGTGCGATCGTGAACCGTCCGCGTCTGCTGCTTGCGGATGAGCCGACCGGTGCACTGGATACAAAGTCCGGCGATCAGGTCATGGAGCTGTTCAAGGAGCTGAATGAAGAAGGTGTCACCGTTGTGATGATTACGCACGAACCGGAGATTGCAAACTGTGCAAAGCGCGTCATGTTCATCCGTGACGGTCAGCTTCACGACGGCGCGTTCAACACACGGGAAAAGGCTGAGCCGGAAAAGCCGGCAGAGCAGACGGCATCTGCGGAGGTGGCAGAGCAGTCATGAAGAAGCTGATTATTTTCCTGCTGTGCATGGCGATTCTGTGCACGGGCGGTTATTTCGGATACCGGCAGTATATCAAAGCCCGTGATGAAAAGAAGATCGTGGATGTTGTGCCGGTTGCGCTGATGGCGCAGCCTGCGGAATACATGACAATGGACAACAGCAACATGAACGGTCAGATCAGTTCGGCAAATGCACAGAAAATTTATGTGGATTCGAACAAACTGGTACAGGAAGTATTTGTTGAGCAAGGGCAGAAGGTCAAAAAAGGCGATGTCATTCTGGAATATGATATGACCGTCGTGGATCTGGAACTGAAGCAAAAAGAGAATCAGGTTCAGAAGGCAGAGCAGGATCTGAAGATGGCGAAGAAGGAGCTTGAGGAGATCAAGCGCTATCGTCCGTCTGAGGAGATGCCGCAGTCTGCTGAGCCGGATTATCCCGATTATCCGGATTATCCTGATTATCCGGAAGAACCCGACTTGCCGGAGGAGCCGGAAGAACCGGAGGAACCGGTCGTCACGACTGTACCGGAAGAGCCGGAGGAGCCGCCGGTTCTGACGGTTTCGGAGATCGGTGCGGCATTCACACCGGTATCGGGAACAGGTGCCCCGAATGATCCGTTTGTCATCAACTGCAATTTGAAAACGGTCGTGCACGCACCGTTCTCCGCAGCGATTGCGTCTGCGAACCGGAATGTGCAGCTTCGGGTATATGACGAAAATTCAGAATTTCTGTATATGTGGGTGATCGCAGGCGGTTCGCTGAATCCGGCGGATGCCACAGAATGGACGGTCACCGACGGGCTTGAGATCGACGAAGGAACGGGCACAGTCTCCCTGATCCCCGGTGAAACGCTGCACGGCAGATTGTCATTTGCGCTGCCGCAGCACGAGGAGGAACCGGAAGAACCGGCAGTCACAACCGCCCCGGAAGAACCGGAAGAACCGCTGATGCCGGAGATCCCGGATATGCCGGAGATCCCGGATATTCCGGATGAGCCTTATGAGCCGGTATATGATGAGCCTGCCGTGCCGGATAACAGTAATTCGAATGATTATGTTTACAGCCGCAAAGAGATTGCCGCAATGGTGAAAGAGCAGGAAAGCAAGATCAGGGAGCAGGAGATCGCTGTGAAGGAAGCGCAGCTTGCACTGGATGCAGCGAAGAAGCAGAAAACAGACGGCAAAGTGGTCGCAGAGATCGACGGCATCGTGAAGAAAGTGGGCACGCCGTCCACGCAGTCGGAAGCGGAAGCGCAGCCGGAAACGCAGCCGGAAACGCAGGAGGAGATCGACCCGTTTGCCGAGCCGGATCCGGATGAAAATGCATTTGCAGTCATTGAAGGAGAAGGCGGCATAGAGGTTGTTGTCGATGTCGCAGAGCTGAATCTGGCGAATATGCAGCCGGGCGCATTGCTGGATGTCACATCTTATGAGAACGGCGCATATTCCGAAGCCGAGGTGTTGTCGGTCGATCCGGAGCCGGTATCCTATTCCGCAAACAACTGGGGTGACAACCCGCAGAATTCGACCTACAAGCTGCATGCCAAGCTGATGGAACCGGATGATTTCAGCATCGGCAACTGGGTCGGTGTCACGCTGCAAAAGGAAGGCGAGGCGAAAAAAGGCGATTCGTTCTTCATCCCGCTGCATTATGTGCACAAAGAGGGCGGCGATTATTACATCATGAAAGCCGGCGATGATGACCGCCTGACCAAGCAGTATATCAGCACCGGTCAGGTTTTGTACGGCATGTTTATCGAGATCACGGGCGGCATGAAGATGGAAGACCGCATCTGTTTCCCATTCGGCACCGATGTCAAAGAGGGAATCAGAACACAGGATTCAGATGAAGTGCTGTATCCCGACAGTTATTAAGACCGCGCCGCGGCAACAGATTGGGGAAAATATGTATGTTTGAAAATATCAGGCTCTCATTGCAGGGCATAATCTCGCACAAGATTCGTTCTTTCCTGACCATGCTCGGCATTATTATCGGTATCGCAGCAATTATCGCAATTGTTTCCACGATCGAAGGTACAAAGGAGCAGATCAAAAAGAATCTGATCGGTGCCGGCAATAATACCGTCACGATCACGCTGCAGCAAGGTGAATGGGCAGCAGATTTCTCATGGGAAGCGCCGCCGGACAACATCCGCGTCATCACAGAAGCGCAGAAGGAGCGCATTCTGGATCTGGATGAAGTTACAAACTGCACATTGGCGCGTGTCAGATCGAATGACCAGAATCTGTTTTACATGAACAAAATGATCGAATCCGCAGCGATTTGCGGCGTAGACGAAGATGCGCTGCAAACGATGGGATATGATGTTGCAGAGGGTGTGGCATTCACACCGGAGCAGTACACCGACTTTTCGAAGGTGGCAATGATAGATTCGATTCTGGCGAATACGCTGTTCAACGGCGAAACGGCAGTCGGAAAAGTGCTGGACATCCACGGTGAGCCGTTCACGATCATCGGTGTTGTCGCACAGCGTTCTGATTTTGAACCGGTCATCAATTCGGTGGATGATTACTACACATACAGTGAAGATCAGGGCGGCAGAGTGCTGATCCCAACGAATGACTGGAGCATCTGCTTCCGTTATGACGAACCGCAGACCTATTGCATCGTCAAAGCGAAGGACACCGACAGCATGACGCAGGCGGGCAAGAAGACCGCAGACATCCTGAACGAAAGCGTCAAGAATGTGAATGTATCTTCCGGCGAGGAGATGGATGCAGAGCAGTTTG
>DMBA01000266.1 GCA_003446315.1 Ruminococcus sp.
ATCTTTACGAATCTGTCACCGAAAGTGGCAGGTGCAGTCGAATTCGGATATGCATAGATGCGGGTAACGCCGTTGAACGGATCATTGTAGGAGCAGTTTTTGCTGAAAATGGTCACATCATAGAGTTTGCTGCAATCATAGAATGCTTCATAGCCGATGGAAGTAACAGATGCCGGCAGGTCGATTGCCTTCAAACCAACGCATTGGTAGAATGCATAGCTTCCGATCGTTTTCAGACCGGTTCCGACCTTTACAGAAGAAAGTGTGCTGCAAGAACGGAACGCATTGCTGCCGATGGATGTCACAGTGTTCGGAATGGTGACGGAGCTGAGTTTGCCGCAGCACTTGAAAGCATCGGTACCGATCGTTTTGACACCGCTTGGGATCGTGACACTCTTCAGATTCAGGCAGAATTCGAAAGTTTTATCTGCGATTTTCGTGATCTTTGCATTGTTTGTGACCTTTTCAAGGCTCGAAAGGTATGAAAAAGCGCTCTGACCGATGAATGTAACAGAGGACGGGATCACAACGGTTTTCAATGCTGCGCTTGTACCCTCAGAATTGCTGAAAGCAAATGCAGCAATGCTTTTTACAGTGCTCGGGATTGTCACGCTGCCGGAAGCCTTTGAGCCGTCCACCAGAATGTTATTGATGATGCCGAGTTTCTTGCTGTGGTTCTGGATCTTCGTGTTCAGGAGCGTTGTGTTGCGGAATGCATACGCACCGATTTCCGTTACACTGGGCATGGTGATGCTTGTCAGGGGAGATGTGTTGTAGGTTCTGAATGCGTTCGCACCGATATATGTGATGCCGGAAGAAATGGTGACAGCTTTGACTTTGTTGTTATCCCACATATGGAAGGGATCCACTGTTTTGTAGCCGTCCCAACCGCGATCGTACAGCCGACCGCTGCCGGTGATTGTCAAAACGCCGGTATCTTTGTTCAGCGTCCAGGTAGCGTTTGCGCCGGCAGGCCCGGTTTCTGTATTGGATACAGCATACGCGGTCAACGGTGCAGCTGCGGTCATCGGGACAGCACTGAGCAACAGTCCTGCCGCACTCATAAGTGCAAGTGTTTTCTTCATAGACATAATTTAGCGCTCCTTTGTTATGATGATATAATATAAAAGCAACAAAATTGCTGCTATTATAAACTGCGATGAATGGATTGCCAAGAGAATAACGGCTGTCTTTACTGGCACTGTTGTCATTATAACATGTTAAAAAATAAAAGTCAAGATGCAAATTCCTGTACATAAAAAGATAATTGATTGGACAATACAACAATGCAAGAACGCGCGTAAAATAAAAAAACGCCCGCAGTTCCGGAAAACTGCGAAGCGTTTCATCATGATTGTATATTCCGGCTGGCAAGTGCCGCTTTGTTCAAAATACCGCGTCTGTAAAATTAAAATATGCATATAAATTATCGCATATCAAGTTATATGCACAAACACAGGATCAGACCGGTTTGCAGGGATACCGCAATATCGTCCGAATTCTTTTTGCGGTATGCCGCATCAGTTGACGATTTCTTCCCATGCCGCCGGAAGACTCAGGATCGCATTTTGCAGGTAATATTCCAGAATATACTGCGCGTCATTGGCTGTCAGCATGCCGTCACCGTCGATATCGCCGGCTGAAATCTGCGTCATTTCCATGCTGACAGGATTTCCCATCGTCAATTCCGCATAGGTGGACAGCACTGCCTGTGCATCCCGGCTGTCAATGCGGCTGTCTCCGGTGAAATCACCTTTTTCATACGGCGATGCAGTGCCGAGAGACTCAAACCGCATGCCGTGTGTGAGCGCAAACCGCTGGATCGTGCTGCCTTCATAGCCCTGAATAACGCCGTCATATACATGCACGCCCAGACTGTTGATCTCCCGGTCAAACCGGTTGGAGATCGTGCTGATGTCATCATAGATCGCACAGTATTTTGCATAGCTCGTGAGGATCGCAAGCGAAGCGCATGAGGCGAATGCGGATACGCCGATTTCGTTCACATGCTCTTTCAGAACGATGCGCCGCAAATACTGATTGCCGGCAAATGCACCGGAACGAATGACTTCTACCGGAAGCGGCGTTGTAAAACTGGTTGCGGTCTTGCCGTTCGGATAAAACCACAGTTCGGTACGGTCAGCCGAATATAACACGCCGTTGAGCGAAACAAAGTTCGGGTTTTGCAAATCGACATCAATATATGTCAGGGATGTGCAGCCGGTGAATACATATTGTCCGGCATCGTTCAGTGTTTTCGGCAAATGCACGATTTGCAGTGCAGAACAGTGATTGAATGCATATGAACCGATGGATTCGATCCCGTCATATACAACGACTTCTTCCAGCTCAGTCTGATACGGATACCATGGCGGTCGGTTTCCGGCTTTCTGGGAATAGTCGGGCATTCTGCCGCTTCCGAAAAATTCGATCAGGTGCGTATCCGGATGATACTCCCATTGGATATATTGTCCGGCTTTGCCTGTTATGATCTCAGAATCATCTGTGTCATCTGATGCGGCAAATACCGGTGTGCTGCCGCAAAACAGCGCCGCTGCACTCAGCAGCGCGGAAAATCTCTTGAATAACAATTGTGTTCGCCCCGTTCAATTCAGTTGTATTTGCTGTTTTTTCTGTGCTTTGCGCATGGCGCGTTCTGCTTTGCGCTGCCGCCTGACTGCCGGTTTCCATGCGTCATATGCGGCGCAATAGATCCGGTATACGCGGTCTGCCGTTGCTGCATCACAGCGATCTGCATAAACGGTGTGTTCGAAGTCTTCCTGTAAACCGCTGAGATCCATTTGCAGAAATGCGCCTTTTTCCTGACAAAGATCCCGTGCCGTAGCTGCCGGATCCGCTTTCCATTGTCTGCGCAGACGCGCAAATGCTGCCTGTACGCTTTCGGCATTCCGCTGCCTGCGGAATCTCCGGCGGAATTGTGCTTCTTTCAGATACGGAATGAGGATCATGAAAACCAGAAGCAGCAAGGCTGCTGCGACAAAGAGGATCAAGCCGGAATATTGCAGGGTCGCTAAGATATTCGTCTTTTCATGCGATTGCTCCAGATCGGAACTGGTTGTGGCATCCAGCATGAGCCAGCCGTATCCTGCGATGTAAACATCTGAAAACGCATGCCCTTCATCTGTTGTGACGGCAAATTTCCAGTTTCTGCCGCCCAGCAGCCGTGTATCGGGCTGCGATGCCGAATAGCCTTCCACATATCGCGCAGGCAATCCTGCTGCACGGCAAAGCTCGGTCATTGCGCTGGCAAACTGCACGCATACGCCGGTTTTGTTTTTGAACAGGAATGTGCTGACATCGTCATCTTTTGTGATCCGGAAATCCAGTGAATAAGTAAAGCCGCCGTTATAACGCAGATAATCCTGAATGGCAATGGCTTTTTCGTAATCAGAATGCTTGCCGGCAGTAAGCTGTGCTGCAAGTTCCCGCACCTGTTCCGGCGTTTCGCTTTGGACGATACCTGCATATGCCATTGCGGATTGATAGCCTTCCAGCGCACGCGCAGCCATCTGGCTGTTGGGATCGGATGACGGGAAGACTTCCTGCAAATCTGCAAGCATTTCGCCCCAGTTTTCCGCATTGCATTTTGCGGTCAATGCCTGGGAAGCGGCGGTATTGGCAAAGCTGTCGCTGAAATAATCAATATCGCAGCTTTCATAATAGATTCTGCCGTCCTGATAGCGGTACAGGATACCGGTCGGACTCTGGTGGATATCCATGCCGAAATCATATACATTGTAACTGTTGGAAAACGCATCCTTGACATAATAAAGTCCCGGATAGATGGCGCGGTTATAAGATGCTGCCTGTATCTGCATTTTCCGGTAATAATTGTCAAGATCGGCATTCTGTTCTGCGATGCCGGTAAGTCCCCATTTTTCTGCAAATCCCGGATCTTTTTGGACGGCTGCCTGCATCAGTTGATACAGTTCGCCCGGATCCGGTTCTGTGACCATCGTCGTCAGGCGTTTGGTCTTCATGAAACGATTGTCACCGCGCGGGGGCTGCTTGTCATATTCCGATGCAGACCAGTTGTCGTCATCATAGTGATAATCCGTAAATGTCCGCATGCGCAGATTCAGGATCTCATCTGCATTGACATAATACAGCGTGCGCGAATAATTCAGGTTGCCGTAATTGGTCGGGTCGGATGTATCCGTAAAGCCGGAAATTGCGTTCATCAGGATATCCGAGAGTGCCGACATATCCAGCATGCCGTCCATATAGCTTCGGTCTTCCTTGACTTCCGGCTTCGGGATCACCAGAATGAGGATCGTTGCCGCTGCAATGAAGATGCCGGAGCCGTATAAAAAGGCACTGTCCAGCATTTCCGGCATCATGCCCGCAAATGCAGATTTTTTCGAGGGCATCGAAAGACGGCTTTCTGCATCCGGTTCATATTTCTGCACGATCTCTGCATCCTCTGCGTGTGCCTGCCGGCAGTAGATCATCACTGCAAAATAACAAACCAGCAGAATGATGATCGAAGGAACCGGCATGGTTTCATTTTCCTTTGCATAGATCGCAAACGGGAAGATCATGACCGCAAAGGACATTAGGACACGATATCGGACAAATGTGAAATAATACGCAATGGACGCGATAAAAAAGGTGAAGAAGCAGAACAGCGCCAGCGTATATCCGAAATAATCCGTTGCAAGAACCGACTGCGGCGTTAAAAACCACACGAAAAAACTAAGCTGATAATTCAGCTCCGTGGGGCCGAAGCCCTTTGTGCTGTATCCCAATCGGATCAGATACAGCGATGCAAACATAAAAACTGCACCAACCGCCAGATATGCAATGCCGCCAAGCACATGATGCTTGTTGACATAATCAAACAGCTTGAACAACAATCCCTGAAACAGCAGGGAAAGCACGATCCAGAGGATCGTCAGCTTCGGCGAATAATGATAAAATATGCCGGAGATGACGGTTACTGCAAAGAGCAGCGGGATCCGGCGCGGCTGAAACAGCCACCGCAAAACCGGATTGCGCTGAATGACCGAAGTGTCGATCGCAGTTTCGTTTTTCATATTTCTCTCCATTTTCCGGTTCATCTGCCGGGATCAGTTTTCCCCGCCTGCCTGTATCAGACGGTGATCGTGCGTAATCAGCCAAAGAGAACCGTTCTTCGGCACCGCAAATCCGGCGGAAAGCTGTTCCGGTGCCGCCAGATACAGCGTGGACGGATACTGCTCCAGTGCACCGATCAGTTCCGGGGAAGCATCTGTTGTGAAATACAGCAAAACAGCACCGCCATCCTGCTGCAAATCCGGCGGGAGCATCGGGATGCCGGCAAGCGCTTCCGGTGAACGGAATCCGCCCCGCAGCAGATTGACCGCTTCGACTGCCAACTGCTCGGCATCATCCAGCGAGAGACTGCTCCATTCGCCGTTGACATCCGCATAACTGAGCTTGCACGGATAGCCGTATTTGGCGCAGAGCATCAGAAAGCCGAGCGAGGATTCGATCAGTTGTTCTTCTGCGCCGAGCTGCTGGATCATCGGGATGTTTTTGGGGGAACGGCGGAAATCCAGCACGACCGACAGCCTTGCCAGTGCGACCGGTTCATCCTGCCGCACCATCAGATGATGCCGCTTGGATGACAGCTTCCAGTTGATGCGCTTGAGCGAATCGCCTGCCACATATTCCCGATGCTCATATCCCGGCATTGCAGATGCAGAATGCGTCGGGGTGGAATCGGTTTCTTCATCCGCAGCCGCAACCGCTGTGGAGACAGAACGGAACAGCTCACTGTTGGCTTTCATTTCCGGAATTTCCGGTGTGATGAGAACCGTTTCCCGCGGCTCTGTATGCAGGCGGAAGGAAAACATGCCCAGATAATCCGAGAGCACCAGCTCCTTCAGCACCACTTCTCCGCCGCCGCAAAATCGAGGATGCAGCAGAATGCGATATTCTTCTTTGCGGGATGTGCCCATCGAAAGACAAAACGGGATCATATCCGGTGTGAGCTGACTTTTGCGCATCTTTTTCCAGCGATTCATCTCATTGCGGTAACGCATGGCTGCGGCAGCACCGATTCCCTGCACCGGTTTTTCCGGCAGCGGCGCCGCATTGGGATTCAGTGCACCGAAATGCGCATCTGCATGCAGGCGCAGCCTCAGAAACGGCACGGGCACGGGTGTATCCTTTTCCAGCACGATCACGGCAGGCACATCCTGATGCTTGGCGGCAGAATCCGGCAGAACCAGCCGCACACGCAAAGAACGGCGTGCGATCAATGTCACGATCAGTGAGAGCAGCGGCATCAGAACCAGAAAGCTCAGCATCATGACACCGATCCTGCCGTCCATAAAAAACATGAAGATCAGCGCGATGCCGATCGCACAAAAATAGCCTGCCATTATCTTGCAGCTTCCATCGGCACCGGCACGTTTGCCAGAACATCTGCCACAACGCTGCGGGTATCTCCGGACATTGCTTTGCCCTTCGGTGACAGGATCAGACGGTGCGCAAGCACGCTTTCCGCCATCGCCTTGACATCATCCGGCAGCACATAATCTCTGCCGGAGAGATATGCACTGGCTTTTGCCGCTTTGTAAAGTGCGATCGAACCACGCGGAGATGCACCGAGCATCAATGCGGGATGATTGCGCGTTGCGGCAATAATGTGGAGAATGTATCGCTTTAATGTATCGCTTGCATAAATGGATTCCACTTCCTTTTGCAGGCGCAGGATATCTTCCGGATGCAGCACGGCACTTTCGATATTCTCCAGCGGATTGTGATATTCGGTGCGGGAGAGAATCATGAGTTCTTCATCTTCCGTCGGATATCCCATGCTGACGCGCATGAAGAAACGGTCCATCTGGGCTTCCGGCAGATGATAAGTGCCGTATGTCTCGACCGGGTTCTGCGTTGCGAGCACCATGAACGGCTGCGGCAGTTTATGGGTCACGCCGTCGATCGAGATCTGGTGTTCTTCCATGACTTCCAGCAGCGCAGACTGCACCTTCGGGGAAGCACGGTTGATCTCATCGGCGAGCAGGAAATTGCACATTGCTGCGCCCGGACGGTATTCCAGTGCAAAAGTGGTCTGATTGACCATTGAGAAGCCGGTGATATCAGACGGCATGACATCAGGGGTAAGCTGAATGCGGTTGAAGCTGCCGCCGACGGATCGGGAAAGCGCAGCCGCAAGCTGTGTTTTGCCGACTCCGGGAACGTCTTCGATCAGGATGTGACCGCCGCAGAGCAAGCCTGCAATGA
>DMBA01000163.1 GCA_003446315.1 Ruminococcus sp.
GTGATGCGCGTACAGTCGGTATAGACAGCAGCACCTTTCCGGTCAATGAGCTGATGCCGGCAGTTACGGCACCCGACCTGCGCCTGCACAGGGCAATTCCGGGTCAGCATCAGCGGCAGTCTGCCGTAGGCAAAATTTCCAAGCGGGAGCATCTGCGCCGGAATATTGGGTGTTTCGGGGGCACAGAGCGCATCACAAAGCCCATCCGTCTGCAAAACGGCAGCCGCAAAGCGATTAGCCGCATGCAAACCGATCGTTCCATGCAAAACAAATCCCAATTCCGTTCCGAGCTGCACATCTGCGGGATGTGAACAGGCAAGATTGGAAAATCCTTGCATTTTCGCACTTTTCAGCATATTCACAACGATTGTTTCATCGCAATAGAACCGCGGCGGCACCAGCATACATTTCTCTATTGGGACGGGCTGGCAGGAATGGAGATAAGCGTCAGCGAGATGCAGCGGCAGCAGCAAAAAAGAGAGCTTCTGCACAAACGGCTGCACCTGCTGCAACTGCTCCAGCCTGCGGATTTGCAGCCAAAACGCATGTTGTCCGGTATGGTTCCGAACAACGGGCAGATCCGGTACATCGCCCAAAGCATGGACAGTCTGGAATTTTCGGATCCTGCACTGATCCATCTGCGCACAGGCAGCACGCCGCATCGCATTCAATTCCGAGGCAGGGAGCATGATGCCCTCAGCGAGTTCTGCGGTGACAGCACCGGCGCGATAGATGGTATCGCCGAGTTTTTCGAATTGTTTTTGCAGAGTCGCACAGTCAGTGGGACGATTCCGGGCGATTTGGGGACAAGCGCCGGTCACCGTGACCTGACATCCCGCATCATCGGTGACGGTCAGCGCAGCGGGCTTCCCTTCCCGCAGGACATAATGTGCATGCAGATCCGCACATTTTCGAGGTTTTTGATAGCGTTCCCGCAATTGCTGCAAAACGGTTTGCGCGGCGGTGACATCTTCCTTGCTGCGTGTCCCGAACATATTTTTCCGCTGATTGATGAAATAGCCGTCCGTAAAACCGCTGCGTGAAAAAACGGCACGCAATTCGGCAAGATCGGGTTGTTCGCCGTTCAGCGCCCGCCGACAGGCACTCACGGCGGCGGCAACATATTCCGGACGTTTCATCCGCCCCTCGATTTTGAGAGACTGCACACCGATCCCGGTAAGCTCGCCGAGATGCGCCACCAAAGACATATCCTTCAAAGAGAGCGCACAATATTGCGGATCATGCAGATCGGCAGTAAACGGGAGTCTGCACGGCTGGGCGCAGCAGCCGCGATTCGCGCTTCTGCCGCCCATTGCAGCGGACATCCAGCACTGACCGGAAACGGACATACAATGTGCGCCGTGAACAAAGGCTTCCACCTCGATCCCGCAGCGTTCTGCTTCCTCGCAGACGGCGCGGAGCTGTTCTTTTGAGAGTTCTCTTGCAGCGACAATGCGGCAAAAGCCTGCCTGCTTCGCAAAGCGAACGCCGGCAGGCGAATGGATCGTCATTTGCGTAGAGGCATGCAGACGGAGTGTCGGCAGCCTTTTTTTCATATAGGCAGCCGCGCCGAGATCCTGCACAATACAGCCGTCTGCACCGATGGCAGCGGCGGTTTCGAGCAAGGCATCGAGCGCAGCAAACTCACGGTCAAACAGGAGTGTATTGACCGCAAGATAGAGCTTCACGTTATAGAGGTGGCAGTAATCGGCAGCTTCAGCGAGTGCCGCATCGCTGAAATTCTCAGCATTTGCGCGGGCAGAAAAGCGTTCTGCGCCGGCATAGACGGCATCGGCACCGCAGCGGACGGCAGCCTTCAGCGACTCCATGCTGCCGGCAGGAGCGAGCAATTCAGCGTGCATCATGCCTCATCAGATTCTGTCAAAGGGAGCTGTTGGGTATCATCGTGCGCAGGGGCAGCGGCATCCGCGTCTGTATGTTCAGGCGCACTCTGCTTTTGTTTTTTCTGGGGCGCATCGGTCTGGATGCTGTCCTTGAGTGATTTGAGTTTATTGATATTTTCAAGCTGTTCGATTTTTGCTTTGAGGACATCAATTTCGCGGAGTGCGGCATCCCGTTCCAGCCGTGCTTTACCGGCTTCATCGACATACTCTTTCACCTGCGAACGAATGACTTCGACAGAATTATTGGCTTTTGTCAGCTCATCCATGGTAGAGAGTGCGACCATCATCACAGCAGAATGCGCAGAAACGCGGGGATTATTCTCAGTAATATCGGAGATCCGTTTCTCCAGATTTTTGGCAAGCTGATAGACATAGCTGGGCGCATCTTCTGTTTGCAGGATATATTCCTTACCGCAAAGCACAACCTTCACTCGATTTATCATGATTTCTGTTCTTCCTTTCCCTTTATTGATCCATATACCGGATCAGTGCAACAACCTTACCCAGAACGGCAGCCTCATCGGTATAGATCGGCTCCATGGTATCATTTTCGGGCTGAAGCCGATAACCGCCGTTTTCCTTATAGAATCTTTTGACCGTTGCTTCATCGTCATTGACAAGCACAACAGCGATCTCGCCGTTTCTGACTGTTTCGCACTGTTCGACGATGACGATATCGCCGTCCATGATTCCGGCATTTATCATACTTTCGCCGCGGATCTTCAATGCAAACAGATTGCCTGTATAGTGTCTGTCCGGCACATAGCTCAAATAGTTCTCAATGTTTTCGATGGCAGTGATCGGCTGACCGGCTGTCACCGTACCGACCAGCGGCACATTGACGGCGCTGGAACCGTGCAGCCGGATGGCACGGTTCTGCTTATCCATTTTATCCAGAAGCCCTTCTTCCACCAGCAGATTGATATACCGGTGCACCGTAGATGTCGAACGAATGTCCAATGCAAAACAGATTTCCCGCACAGTCGGGGCATAGCCGTCGTCAATGCGTTCGCGGATATAGCGATAGATCGCCTGAGCTTTTTCATTCAGCATCACAGATTCCTCCGTATCATGTTGCGGTTTTCGCACGCAGCGTATCCGCAATTTGTTTCGAGAGTTTATTGACATCGCCGCAGCCGAGTGTAATAATCAGGTCACCGTCGGCAGCGATCTCACAAACCGCCTTGCATACGTCGTCAAAGTTCTGATATTTGCGTGTATTATTTTCTTTTTCGGATTCATCCTGCGGGAACCAGATACAACCCGGGATTTTCTCCGCAAGCATGCGTGTATAGATGCCGCGTGTATTCTCCTCTCTGCCGCCCATGATATCGGTGAGTGCAACGATATCGGCGATTTTGAGTGCATCGGCAAAATCGTCAAGCAGCCGTTCGGTACGGGAATAGGTAAACGGCTGATGGACAGCGATCACGCGGCGATAGGGCATCGCCTTGGCAGCCTTGAGGGTAGCAGCGATCTCCGCGGGATGATGACCGTAGTCATCTGCAACGGTAATGCCGCCGCATTTTGCATGGACATCGAAGCGGCGTTTTGCGCCGTGGAAAGCGAGCAGTCCTTCCTGACACTGTGCAAAATTCAGTCCCACGAGATGTGCCGAAGCAATGGCAGCGAGGGCATTGAGCACATTGTGCTGACCCGGCACGAGCAATGTCGCGGTTCCGAGCAATTCTCCGTTATGATAAACGGAAAACGTGGTTGTCTGTTCGGGCGTATGGGTAATATCAGCCGCACGCCATTCGCATTCCGGTGCCGTACCGAACCGGAGCATTTCTTTATCGGTGATCGCAGCAACGGCATCTATGCTGTTTGCATCATCGCCGTTATAGAGCACATATTTACTGGATTTCCGGGCAAACTTTGTAAAGGAAGCCTTGAGGTTATCCAGCGTCTTGAAGTATTCCATATGGTCTTCGTCGATATTGAGAATGACCGCAATATCCGGCGAAAGGTGCAGGAATGTATCGACATATTCGCACGCCTCGCAGACGAACACATCGCTGCTTCCGGCTCTGCCGCTTCCGCCGATGGCGGGGAGCTTTCCGCCGATGACCGCCGAGAGGTCAATGCCGGCAGTAAAGAGGATCTGTGCGAGCATGGAAGAAGTAGTCGTTTTGCCGTGTGTACCGGCAATGCAAACCGCATTCTGATACCATTCCGAGACAAGCCCGAGCAATTCGCTGCGCTCCATCATATCCACGCCGGCAGCTTCCGCCGCAGCACGTTCCGGGTTGGTTTTTGCGATCGCCGCGGAATACACCACAAGATCGGCATCGCCGATATTCTCCGCCCGCTGACCGAGCTGCACCGGGATCCCCATTGCACGGACGGCAGCCAGCGTATCGGTTTCATTGTTGTCCGAACCGGTCAGATAATAGCCCTTGCTGTGCAGGACTTGTGCCAGCGGATACATGCCGCTTCCGCCGATTCCGATCATATGAATATGTTTTTTTCCTTCTAATCTGGATTTTATCATATAAATGCCCTTTCTGTCAGATCCAGCCTTTCGCACACATCCGGCA